>QZJZ01000105.1 GCA_003599815.1 Candidatus Auribacter fodinae | reverse complement strand
TCAAGTCGTACCATGAGAAAAACGGCGGAAACGGGAGAACTCAGGTGATTGTGCCTGACTCGTCGCACGGGACAAACCCTTCCAGTGCGCATCTTGCCGGATACGAAGTTGTTTCGATACCGTCGAATGACAAAGGTATGGTTGACCTCGATCAATTAAAAGCCGCGTTATCAGATAAAACAGCGGCGTTTATGCTGACCAACCCGAACACGCTCGGCGTGTTTGATACCAATATTCTTACGATCGCCAAAATGGTGCATCAGGCAGGCGCTCTGCTTTATTATGACGGCGCGAACCTGAACCCTTTGCTGGGTATCAGCCGTCCGGGAGATATGGGGTTTGACGTGGTGCACGTGAATGTCCATAAAACATTTTCAACCCCGCATGGCGGCGGCGGTCCCGGAGCAGGGCCGGTCGGCGTGAAGAAACGCCTTATACCGTACCTGCCAATCCCTCGTGTTGTTCAACAAAGCGGTACATATTCTCTTGAGGAAGACAATCCTGACTCAATAGGGCGTGTGCTTGCTTTTTACGCGAATGTGGGAATTCTGATCCGGTCATACGCGTATATCATTATAAACGGGCTTGAAGGGTTGACCAAAGTCGGCGAAAACGCTATTCTGAACGCGAATTATCTCATGGCGAGGCTGAAAAAGTATTATTCCGTTCCGCATGACGAAGCGGTAATGCATGAGTTTGTCATATCGCTGAAAGAAGAAGCAGACCGTTATGGCGTGCGTGCTGTTGATGTTGCTAAATGGCTGATTGACAGCGGCATACATCCTTCAACAATATATTTTCCGCTCATAGTAGCGGAAGCGCTGATGGTGGAACCGACGGAAACGGAAGCGCGGGAAACGCTCGACCAGTTTGTTGAGGAGATGATCAGGATTCACGACGCGATTCGATCGAATGCGGATATTTTTCATGATTTGCCCATGACAACACCTGTTTCACGACCTGATGAAGTGCTTGCCGCGCGTAAACCTGTACTGAACTGGCACAACATACACCTGCAGGACTGATGGCGGATAACGTGCAATGGCGTTTATTCATTGATACGGACCATGATCCATACTGGAACATGGCGGTTGATGAATCGCTGTTGATATCGTGTTCCGCAGGAGGGTGCCCGACACTGCGTTTTTATCGCTGGACGGGAAACGCGGTGTCTATCGGCTATTTTCAGTCTGCCCGGAAAGTACGCGCTGAACTGCCGGACACGGAAAACGCGGTGATTGTCCGGCGTCCCACCGGCGGGGGAGCTGTCCTTCATGGGGAAGATATAACGTTTTCCCTGTCCTGCCCGGAAACATTTTTCAAAGGCGACGTTATAGACAGTTATCGACGTATAAACGGCGCGATAATAAAACGCCTTCAGGGTACGTCGTCCTTATCGCTGGTTGATCCGGTAATTCCGTCAGCATCGCGGCAGGCGGATCCGGGGTTTTGTTTTGTACAGCCCACACGTTATGATATTGCTTTGGATACTGAAAAGGTCTGCGGCAGTGCACAGCGGCGCAGAGACGGAGCGTTACTGCATCAGTCGGCGTTTTATTACAAACAGTGTTTTCGTCAGTATAACTCTATTCCAGATAATGAACTGCGTGAACAATTCGTACTTGCTATACGTGACGCTATATCGTCCCTGTTCGGAATATTGTTTCTCGAACTGCCTTTGACCGATCGGGAACTGGCGGCCGCACAGGAACTGTATGATACCCGGTATTCACGCGCGGAATGGAATTTCAGCCGGTAAAAAAAGGTGCTCCCCGGAAAATATTTCCTTACTTTTTTCTTTCATCTTCCTGATCCGAACTGAAAATACCGATGGCATGAAATCTGGTTATAGTCCCTGCGATGGAGAACTCAGGTATCTAAATTGGAGGGTGTAGCACATGTCTTTTGGATTCACGGAAATTCTTGGGCTTGCGGGCAGTGTATCGCAGTTTCTGGCAAATGGTTCGAAACAGTCTGCGCAAACTCAGACAACTCAAATCGACAAAAATCAGTTTATGTCATTATTTCAGGAAGCGATGCAGAAATATGGCAATTCGCCGACAGACGCGGAGAGTCTGGCAAAAATACCGAATTTGTTCGCGTTACTGGATACCAATCAGGACGGTATGTTGAGCAAAAGCGAATTTCAGGTGTTACAGCAGGCTCTGCAAGGAATGTCAGAAACGACGACTGCCTGATAATTTTTTATTGGTTCAGGCGACTGCGGATTTTTCTCAATCCCACAGCAATACCGAAGGCAAAAAATGCCCATGCGGCTGGTTCAGGTACCGGTTGAACGGAAATACCTTCAAGGAGCAGTTTTGTTTCGTAATCTTCTCCCTGAGGTTTGTCCCAGCCTTCTTCGAGATATACTACGGAGAAGATCAGCAATGCTGAGTCATAATTGAGAAAATCAAGGGAAAAAGCGGTCAGGTCAGCGCTGAAGTGCGCGAAATTATCTAATGAGTAATTCTGCTGATAATTTGAGAAATCAGTTGTTGAGGTGATAACGCCGGGATCAACGAATGACGCTTGGTACCCTGTATAGTTAAAGTTGAAAAAGGTGATCTGTTTCATTAATTTACTGCCGTTTAGAAAGAAGATGTCAGCCTGAACGGTTGTCGGTGAAAATAACGATGCCTGAGTTGCGGCGCTGTAATCGAAGTAGAAGTCAAAGGCGATAGCCTGTACTGGCTTGGACGTATCTATCTGAATACCGACATCCGAAGTCCAGTCGGCGGAAACGCCTTGTGACTGCAGTTTTTTGTTTCCGCTATGCTCGACTATGGAACCGCCTGCGATGGAGATAGGGTTGTTTCCAAAATCAAAAATATTCAGTATCTGACCGTAGCTGTCACCGGTAGAATACGATTCGAAGTTTTCATACAAAACAATGGCCGCGTTAGAAGAAACCGCCGCCCCAAAAAAAATGATGACCCCTGTCAGAAAAGATGCAATGCCCTTCATTAGATTAACCTCTTTATTTTATATTTATTCAGAATGATCCTATAAATACACTTATATAACAAAAAAAATCCGTCATTATAACAAAAATCTTTTTAATATTTTTCTATAATTTCAGCCATATGTAATGTTTTTTTAGCGATTGCCTTAAGTATAAAGAACGATACAATCACTCCAGCCGCCGCACCAAAAAAATAATTAATGTCTGCGGGGCGCTCTGCAATAAAGTGAACTGCGCTAATACCGCATATAATGCCAAGTGTCGGCATGAAAAATAACAGGAGCCCGGCTTTCAGCACGTCTGCCGTGGTTGATTCTACCGTAACCCGGTCGCCTTTTTGAATACCGGCTTTTGACCGGGCGGATATAGTACGTCCTGATTGCAGTCCTGAACAACACTTGCAGTTATCGCATGTTGCCGAAGGAATAATTTCCACGCGTGTTTTTTCAGGCGTAATTTCAATTACGGTGCCGCATTCGCGAACAGACATTTTACCTCCAATTGATTTATTAATTTAATTATATACCATATCTTACTAGAAGTCAATATATTATCAGAAAAAATGATCGTTTGCGAAATCTCCATTACACCAGCGTAGTTATAAAAATATAACCCGATACTTTTATGCGATTAATTAATAAATCATGAAAAATATGTTAAATTTCAATTTGAATAAATAAAAAAAATATTGACTGTGAAAAAATATATCTTATAGTATTGATCTAACTTTTTTTAACCTCAACAGGCCATTTTCGTCTCAGACGTTTTGTAATTGGCTCATTTCACTAGCACAATATTTTCATTTTAATTATTTTATAATAGCTCATTTTAGGAGTTTTCAGCTACACATAAAAGAACAGCACCAAATTGTATGGGGGGGGAAATCTATGAAGAAATTACAAGTGGCATTAACATGTTTGCTCGTGACCTTGCTCGCTGGAAGTTCTGCGGTAAAGGCTGGCGGCTTTCCCGGACAGGAAATGCCTCAGTTTGACAAAGGGCTTCAGCCGTCAAATGCGGCACCTGCGGCGGGTGATGATGTGAAAGGCATGCTCAACGATTTACAGAAACAACTTGCTGAAACCCGTGCGGAACTGAATAAAGTCAAACAAGACCTTGCTGACCGCGACAAATACGCGGGCGGTGAAGCGGTGTTGCCTCAGACATATTCTTACCAGCCGGTTCCGCCGCGTCAGGAAAAAAACCAGTGGTATGCGTTCGGCGAACTGTTTTATGTTCGTCCGACCGAACTGGGTATTCCTGTTGCCAATGACATGAACGTCAGTGGTTTTAATGAAGGTGACTTGCGTGAAATGGAATTTGATTATGACCTGTCGTTTAAAGTCGGCGGCGGCTACAAAATGGAACATGATAAAGGCGAAATAGGCGCAACCTTCTGGCATTATGAAGACTCAAACGATGAGCTGTTTGCCGCTAAATATGCCGCCGGTTTTTTTGATGGAACGAGTACTGGCGTGACCGGCCCGATTCGTACTGTTGATACTCACATTGCCTTGGAAATGAATACATTGGATATAGAATACACAAAGCCGTTCGCTGTCATGCCCTGCCTTGATTTGCGTCTTTCTATCGGCCCTCGTATTTTATGGATGGAATCAGAGAAAGTGGTTCGGTATATCGGTGATGATGTGAATGATTTCGTTACCACCCAAATGCCGCTTGATTTTTCAGGAGCAGGCCCGCGTGTCGGCGCTGAAGCGCGTTATTATTTGCCATGGGATATGGAATTGTTCGCCGGTGTATGGGGCGCCATGATCCTCGGACATTTTGATGGCGAATACAAAGAAGCTGATGTTAACGGCAATACCACACGCACGGTGTATGATGATACCCGTGTTATTCCGAATGTGGATATGATCCTTGGTCTTGCTTATGCTCCTTCGATGTTTAAAGGTAATGTTCGTATCAGCACTGGATATCAGTTCTCCAATTATGAAAACTTGGAAATTATTCCAACCAGTGACCTGAATACATTTGAAGGAAACAATGGTCCGGGTAATGTTTCATTTACCGAGAATGACCTGAGTTTTGACGGCGCTATTACCCGTGTTGAAATAGCGTTCTAATTCCGCGTTTTTTGTTCCGGCCGGCGCTCATGCCGGCCGGAACGTCTTAAAATAGTAACACATTCCTGATACATGTCTTTAATTTGTGACATTCCTTTCAAACAAAAAAATATCTACACATTTCAAGCGGTTCCGTATACTATTATAAAAATGGGAGTGCTGAAAAAGATTATAAGTTGCTGTTTTAAGATGTCATCACGAGGAGCGTTAACGACGTGGTGATCTCAAAATGAATAGAGCTGAGAGTGCCAAGCCGCTTTGGGGCTTCGCAATGACATGCTCTTGTGACTTTTTCATCGCTCTCAAAATGAATACAACAGGCGAGTTGAGCGTCAAAAGAAAAAACCGGAATCCATATACTTGGGGGGGAATGAATTCCGGTTTAATCAATAATGTTATTCTCGATTTTATAATAAAGCATGATTCGTGCCAATTATTGTCCAGCACACTAACGCAATGTATAACAGCATAATGTAAATATATTTATCAATCTGATAGTAAAAAATATTAACATAGTGATAATCCTGTTCAGAGCACAATTACCAAACTGATGGAGAAGAAAGAATGATAAAACGAGATCGAGTTGTTGTCCTGCTTGGTGCCGGGTTTATATGCCTGTGCGTGTTTATTTTTGCGGGGTATTTATCCGGACAGACAGTGTCTCACATGGAAGTTGTGAAAATTCTTAGTAACGCGGCTGAGAAGCAGAAGGCTGTTTCTATAGATGTTTTAGTCCTTGATAACGATTCACGATCATTCACGGTCTTTCCTGTGAGTAATTATGAGAACCGTCTGTTCAGGTGTCTTGCGTTTTCTCAGGGGGTATATGTGAATGACCTGCCGTTGTATGACTTTCATATACTGGAAGAGCCGGGGACATCGGTTCAGCCGTTTCTTCCGGCGGTCTTGAAAAGAAAAGGCTATATGCGGTTCGGGCTGAATAGAATCATCGGTATAACCGAACTTCCTGAGTCACCATTATATGAACGTATTGAATTTATCAGGGGGGAACTTGCGCGAATAGGACGGGAGCTTGCTCTGAACGCGCGCAACGGGCTTCCTTTACAGATTACATTTAAAGACGGCAGGCAGATTCGCGGGCTGATTGACGCGGCAGACCCTGCCTATATACAGGCACTGCTTTATGCGGGTAAGAACGACAAGGGTGTGGACGCGTTGTATACCGAGTTCATATCCCGATTTAATTCAGAAGTGCCTGTGGCTGTGCCGGTGGATGCTTCGGACGCATCATTTCAGCGAGAGATTAACCGTTATGGCAATAAACCTTTCAGCGACCGGCCGGGCTTGTTCACTAATACCTATACATGGATGGGGCGAAGCGATATAGGGTTGAGGGGATCTCTGGAGGCAATGGCATCGCAACTGGATCATATTCAGTATTCAAGCCTGTTTTCTGTGCGCATTCTTGGCATGAAAGGGGAAATACACGACCTGACACTGGGGGACGTATCAGAGATTGTTTCTGTGGAGCGCATACCGGATGAAACTATTGTTAGAAACTCCCGCCAGTATTATGAGCATTTTGAAGGCGTATGCGGCAAATTGCGGCACGTCTGGAACGAAGACCCCTCGCAGACAGTGTACGTGGAATTTTCAGACAGGCCTTTTTTTGCCGGCAAACTTGTTGAGTATGTCCCGCCATACCATAATAGCAGTATCTATCATCTTGTATTAGCGAATGAGCAGGGTGATTTTGTGATTATCCGGTCACCTTTTTTTGTGAAATCGCTCTATTTTGATAAAGAGCTTAATGTGGTTGAGCGTGAGGAAATTGAAGGGAAAATGGCTGTCCTGCGGCGCAGTGTGGAACCGGCAAACCCGCTGGTCATTGATGAAGGGACGGAACTGCCTTTAAAAGTGAGATCCGGCGAAAAATTTACGCGGCATACCACTTTAAAAATTGCCGCGGTCAAACATATCGGCCCGGAAAATACAGACGCCTATGCCGTTCATCCTTTATATGATGCCAATAAATCGGATATGTTCGTTGAAATTAATTTTACGCTCACCAACCCCAATTTACAGGGAAACCAGCTCACTGTCTATTATGATGAGTTTTCCTTATATTCGTCCGGCCGGTTTTATCCGATGCACTGTTTTTTTGATGCTCAGCGAAATATTACTGATGCGATATCCATTGATTATGCTGAACGAATATTTACTGTTGTGTTCAAGGTTCCGCGCCTCCCGGATGACGCTTACCTGCGCTATTCCGATATGGAGCCGGTCAAAATCATATTTAAAAAGTAACCATATGGATGGAGTATGATTAGGAAACCCGATAGACGGTTACAGACGACAGCGATCGTATGTTTTTTTCTTATTTATTTAACCGGATGTTCTGAAAAAAAGGAAAAACCGCTGTCCTTTGACCGCCTGTTGGATCGTTCTCTGAAAACTCAAGAAGTCTTGCATTTTTCTCATGAGGCGGAAACCTACTATTTTTCCGTTCTTGCTCAGCCCGCGCCTCAGAAATACTTTGGAGTTGGTTTTACGGAAAGGGTGACAGCGACAGGTTCAAAGATAGTTAAACCGGTGGAAATTCTGTTTTTAACTGACGAGCGGCGGTTATACAAGCAGAAAGAGTATGGCCCGGTTATGTGCCTTATGACGTCGCTACCGCAACTGAGTCTCGTTCAGGACGAATACTGGACAAAAAATGTGGCGAAAGTTGCCGGCGATGTTCAGGAGCGGGCTCAGCGCGTGTTTGACCTGTATGTCAGCAATAGATCTATGGAACTGAATTTTATCGAAGATTACAGTATTACCGGCATCTCAGTATCAGTAAGCGCTCGTTCCATGGCGTCACTGATAAGCGGCACGACGAATTCAGTAAACGAGTTTCCGTTCCAGAAATATTCCGAATATCAGGTTCGCAAAGTAGAAACACCAGTGGTCACCGCTGTTGATGAAGAACGGTTGTCATTTCCTGATGTTTATACCCGCACGAGGGTTACTTCAGTTCGTCTTGACTCCGGGCAGGGTTTATTTACAAATCGTTTTGTGTGGGGAGCGAACAACGGGTATTTTGAGGATTACGAGCTTAACATAAGCCTGCGCAATGAATACAATCTTTGCATGTTTAAGCTGATTAATAGTTCAGAAAAAGTTGAAGATGTGCCTCTGATCGCCTTGTCGTATTTGGAAACGATCAGAGAGTGTTCCGATCCTGTCATGGAAAAACGGGAACAGCGTCTTGTCGCAAAACTGAAAGATATCCGTGACAGGCTGGATGCCGCCTGGCAAAAACGCGAGTTAAATGCCGTCTATATACGGTTCAAAGAAAGGCCGCCGTTTATAGGATATCTTGAAGAGTATATTCCCGGATACTCTTACGATGAAATTATCCATGCGGTCGTGTCGGAGAGAAACGGCGACTATATTATCCTCACCGACCCGTTGCAGATCGAAGAGATCGAAGTGCAGACAGCGGTTGATGTTCGGAAATGGACTGAACTGGTAGGCGTAGTACAGCGCCGCCGGCAACTGGAATACCCTGTGAATCCTGTATTGCACTTTTCCAATCAGTCGCCGCTGATATATACCGGGCAGAATTCGTGGTCGAAAGGCTGTAAGATTACCTTATCCAAGATGTTTCAACTTAAAAAAGTGCATATCCCGAACAGCGCTAAACCACGGCTGGTACTGGAACCGCCTGACGCCAGCTCATCGTTACTGTTGATAGAAGGGTTTCTGGAACTGCCTGCCACCGTTGACAATGCTGTTGATTTACAGCATGATGAATTCAGGGTGTATGACCGTAACGGTGATTTTTACCAGATGAAGTGTTTTATCGCTCTGGATGGCATTGATTCTGTTTGTTCAATTCAGAAACTGACCGGAGCGTTCAAATTGATTGTAGCTGTACCGAACCGTGAACCGGTATTTTTCTTCCAGTTTCGTGATTCGCCACCTATTCCTGTGGTGTTGACAGAATCAATCCCTGCGGAATACGGAAATCCCGATAAGCAATAATCACTATCACTGTTCCTTTACTTTTTCCGTATTGTGACTACAAACAAAGATAAGTACAACTTGGGCAGTTTCGCCAGAAATTTCCAGAACGATATCGGTTCTGGTTCCTCAGGTAATTTTATACGTGATTCCGTATTGATAAAATAGAAAGCCAGAACCAGCACAGGCAGAACGAAGAGCAAATCTGAGGTTATCTGCACCAGCGCGAAAACAGGCATCACCGGCATAACCCGGGCTATGATGAACGACATCATCACCCTGAGTACCATAAATATACCCATTGAACCGAGCGAGAATAAAAAGGTACGGAGTATGTATGGATGAAAAACGCGGTATACGTGCCCTATATTTTTACATCTCCACTTGCCGCGTAATATGCCGGCGTATTGCGTAAGGCAAATCAGCGCGCCGACCTGAAAAACAGGAACTACCATTGCCACACCGGCAAGCAGGCATGGCACAAGTATCATCGGGTTGTTGCCGGAAATAAGGGAAAGTGCCGCCATAACCAGAGCAAGAAGCAGGTACGGCAAAAAGGTGGAGTACAGGGCAAACATGCTTATAACGAAAATAAGAATCATATTCCACCATGAGCGGACTCCCAAGATAATAGCTTCTTTTACAGATAAAGGAGGTTCGCCGGTACATTCCTTAGTCAGGGAAATAATCGCCGCAACGGGTATGAGTGTCGTTGCGATAAGTAATGAAATGACCAGCGTGCCGATGAGTTTTGTCCCTGCATCAAGCTCCTGTCCTGAGGCTATATCCAAAGTAAAAAACGACATAATAATTTCAATCGGCACGTAAAAAAGAAGCACGATTGTCATGATTTTTTTCAGGTTGGTTTTATAAAAAGAAAAAGCATAGCGCCAGAGAGCAGTAAACCCCAGTTTCTGGTCGGATGTTATGGCAGTGAACATAGATCCTCTCCATGGTTACAATTGAGTGAACGACATGATGGCGTCCATCATATCACGAATAATCCATTTATTTCCAGACACAATATTCAAAAAGGAGGAAACACGTATGAGAAAAAGTTACTGGAAAACATTTGAGCTTGCGCGTCTGGGTGTTCATCCGAGAACAATCAGGGCGATTATGCGCATTCAGCGCAGGCAGCAGTATTCAGACCAGAAGTATGAACAGTTCAAGATTCAGCTGTCGAGCATCGCGGCATCGTCTCTGCATCTATTTGATAAAAAACTGTTATCGGATTGACCGGAAAAGGCTGGCAAGGTCGTCCAGCGACCTGACGCGTTTCAGCCGTTTCATCGCCCGCCTGAAAAAGCTCTTGTTTGAAGACAGTTCCCTGCGCAGTATGGATTTTACTTCTTCCAGCGTCAGTTTATCCTCATAGAACGGTATGGTTTTATTCAGCCCGTACATCCTGGATTTTGGAAATTCCGTGTATGTGTTCCATGAGAAGTTTTCAGGCAGGAGCCCCTGTTGTTTCGCGAGCCGTTCAAATTCAGTACCGGGATAAATGAGTGTCAGCCCGTGCGGGTTGATTACTTTAGGGGAGTATGTCTTCAGTTCTCTCATCAGGTTAATGGTCATGAGAACGTCTTCTTTTTCCTCTTCGGGAAGGCTGAACATGAAACAGTTCTTTACCACCAGCCCAAGGTCGGCGCTGGCTTTGACCATGGTTTTGATCTGATCCAGCGTAATGTTTTTCTTGATAGCCTGTAACACTTTCGGGCTTCCTGACTCGATACCGTACGCGATAGCTACGCATCCGGCGTCTTTCATGACTGCCAGCATTTCCGGTGTTACAGTATTGACGCGTGCCCGGGCGTACCATTTTATTCTGAGGTTACGTTTATGAATTTCTTCGCAGATACCGTAAATATGCTCTTTGCTGATGGTCAGGGTATCGTCCCAGAAATCAAACCCGTTGAACCCGTATTTTTTGTGAAGGAATTCGACCTCATCTATAAAGTTTGCCGGAGTGCGCCGTCTATGGCTTTTTCTGCCCCATGCTGAGTTGGAACAGAACACGCAGAAACACGGGCATCCGCGCGAGCTCATCACTCCGATAGCCCGTTCGTCGTATGTTCCTTCAAGGCGCGCCTGGTATTTGTCCAGTTTGAGCAGATGCCATGCCGGCATGGGCAGGTCGTCAAGGTTCTGAATAAATGGGCGCGGTTCAGTGAAAACGACTTCGCCGTCTTCTGTGCGGTAAGCGATCCCTTTGACTGAAGAGAAATCTTTGCCGTTGCCGAGCACATCTGCGAGTTCCAGAAACGTGTATTCGCCTTCCCAGATAACGATCACGTCAAGTTCAGGCACGCATTTAAGAGCGTCTTCAGCGGTAATGGTAAAATGAACGCCGCCCGCTACTATGGTGATATCAGGCAACGCCTGTTTTACTTCACGGATAACCCGTATCACGTTAAAACGGTTATGGCAGGTTCCCGTTAAACCGAGCATATCAGGGCCCGCATGAACAATGTTTTTTATAAGTTCTTCAATGGTAAACCCTTCGATGTGCGAATCGATAATGTTCACCGAATGCCCGCCTTTTTCCAGTGCGGCGGCAACATACGACAGCCCCAACGGGGGAAGGTATTCCTTGGAAACGTAAATTTCAGGTAATGTGCTCAGTAATATATTCATCTTCGTCGTCTCAGCAATAATTTAATGTATGTTAAACAGTGTATAATACCCCTCCTGAGCCCCGGGGTCAAATAAATCTTTATTAATGCTGAAACGGAACGTCTTTTTACGTTAGTACGGCGAGTTTTAGCGGTATGCCCGGCATGTTTTGTTTATCGGAAAATGAACTGATTGCCAGAGCCCGGTATCGTTATATTTGTTTAAAGCGATAATATTAATTCAGTTACTGGTTTCGATGAGATATGTCAACGTTAGTGATTATCGCGAAAAAAAAGGAGTGCCGTGATGAAAATGCTAACCAGATTAACCGTTACAAGCCAGAGTTTTAACCATGACGAAATGATGGATTCATGCTATACCTGCGATGGACGGAATATTTCTCCGCACTTGAACTGGAGCGGAGCGCCTGACCATACCAAATGTTTTGCTGTTTCGTGTGTTGACCCGGATGCTCCTTCCGGCAGCTTTGTGCATTGGATGGTGTACAATATCCCTGTCAGTACTCACGACATTTCTGAATCCGGTGTATTCAAATCGCCCGCGGTCACGCTGAAGAACGATTTTGGCAGGGCGGAGTATGGCGGGCCGTGCCCTCCGTCTGGGACACACCGTTATTTTTTTACAGTGTACGCGCTTGATTCGGGTTCCTTATCAGCAGGGAACAAGAGAGAATTTTTTAAACTGGTTGAAGATCATTGTATTGCGAAAGGGTATATTATCGGGAAGTACTCACGTAAACCATAATCGGTACGTGATTAGTGTGGTTATATAATAATGACATATGGAGGAAACAAAAATGAAAAAAGCATTATTACTGATTGCTGTGATGGCGGTTATGGTTATTAACAGTAACGCATTCGCAGGAGGGCAATGCCCATGCGTTGTGTCATCGGCTGTGGAACAGTATTCAATGGGCAAAAAAGAGGAAGTATGCGCTAAATGCGGTGCGGTTAAAGGATCTGACGCATGTAAAATGGCGTGCGGAGAAAAATGCGGCGGATGCGGCGCTCCGAAGGGGTCTGACGCATGTAAAGCCGCGTGCGGGTCTCATAAATCATAAGTTTTTATACTGATTAAAACGTTTTTTTCGGCGGGTACGGAGGTTATTTATCCTCAGTACCCGTTTTTATTTCAATACCTTCTTGAAAAAAAACGCATATTAGTGTAGCTTATTTCGGAGAATTTATGAAGTCGCCAACCCTCCGAAATGAGGATACAGTACTATGAAAAACGATCGGAAAAAATTTCTTGAAGCCCCGGAACAGGCTTCGGCTTATAAAAAAATGACAGACGCGGTACGTGCCGGGCTTGCGTCAGGCGAACAGCAGATGGAACAGCTCACTGCGGAGCAGGTTAAACAGCTCAAGAGCAGGTATTCTCATTTTCAGGACAGTTTTGACGGCGAATACCTTACTAACAGCACGCTTGTCATAGATAAACTGCACACCCCGAAAGGGTGGTATCATTATATGCTTAACCTCAAGCATACCATTCGTGATGTGGCGTTATCCATTGCCGCCCATGACGGGGCAGGGGTTATGTCGCTTGATTCAGTCCTGTTCGGGCCTGTGACCAAACTCAGCGGCAATGAAAATTATATGCATGTATCGCAGGTGTATCACAATGCCCGTACTGTCTGGGTAAAAACAGATTCCGGATCGGTATTTTCACTTATTCCCCAGCCGAATCAGTATGACGCCGCAGGAAAATGTGAGGCTGAAGCGTACGACGGATACTCGTGCAGGCAGGGGCCGGGTTTTATTGAGTACCTCACTGAGCGAGACGGGCTGAAAATGTCGTTAAGGATATTCGTGCCGTTGTCTCTGCCTTGCGAGATATGGACGATTTCCATCACCAATACCACAGACAAAAAAAGGTCGGTTCAGGTGTATCCTGAAATAAATTTCGGGCTGGACAGCCATCCGAGCCACTATTTTGTGGGCATGGCTGTCAGTGAAGTCACGTTTGACGGCACACATAACGCCATCATCGCCAAAAATCTTGATATCAAAAATTCGTTTCCCCGATGGGGAGCCTTTGTATCCGCGCGCAAACCGGATTCGTTCGATTCCTGCGCGGATACCTACTACAAGTTCGGGGCGTCGATCATGTATCCGCCGTCCGTGTTTGACGAATCGCTATCCAATACGGAAGCGAAACAACCGCTCAAAGGAATGATCGGCGCGTTTCAGTATAAAGTGGATTTAGGGGCGGGCAAAACGTTTTCCACGCATTGCGCTGTCAGCGCTGTTAATCCGGCAAAAGATGTCAACCGTCAGGTAAGCGATGTGTACTCATTTTTGACTGATGAACAGATAGAAAAAGAGCTCAAAGACGTTCGCGCCGCGTGGCAGTCGGTCATAAACACCTATCTTGTCGATACTCCCTGCGAGCCTATGAACAGGACATTCAATATCTGGGGTAAATATCAGAGTATACTCTGTTCACGGTTTAACAGCCCGTATGATGTGGGTACACGGGATATGTTTCAGTATCTGCTGGCAAACTGTATGTTTGAGCCGGGCTATGTGCGGTTATTCGTGCCGTTCATGCTGTCGTATCAGTACCGTGACGGCAGGATTCCCCGTCAGATATGTAAGTTTTCATCTTTGCATGATTTACGTAATTTCATGGATTGCCAGCTCTGGGCTCCTGACCTCATGGAGATGTATATCAGGGAAACCGGCGACATGGCGCTTCTTGATAAAAAGGTCGGGTTCCTTGAAAACGATAATGTCACGTTATCGGAGAAGGGTGCGGTCTCGATTTACGATCATCTCGTACTGGCGGTGAGAAGCGCGTATGAAGGGAATATCGGTGAGCACGGGCTCTGCAAGCTCGGATACGGCGGCTGGAACGACGCGCTCGACGGATTGCGCGGCAACCGGAGCGAAAGTGTCTGGTTGTCACAGCTTCTCGTGTATGCCGCCCGAAAGATGGCGGTTCTTGCTCAGTTGAAAAAAGATAACAAGACTATCGAATACATGAATTTACTTATAAAGAACATTTCCTCGGCGATAAACAAAAGCGGCTGGGATACTGAAGGATACTATATTTTCGGATATGACAATGACGGGCAGAAAGTTGGTGCGTCAGTGAATGACGAAGGGCAGAAGCACCTGAACGAAAACGCATGGGCGTTTATCAGCGACGTGATTCCGCAACAGCGGTTTGAACCGGTCATTTCCGCCATGGACGAACTTCAGACTCCTTTCGGGCACCGTTTGCTGAAACCGTACAGCAAGAAAAGCTCGGTTCATGTGGGGCGTATTGCCGATCAGGCGCAGGGGCATTTCGAGAACGGCGCTGTTTACCAGCACGGTGTGCTTTTCTGGGCGGCGGCGTTGCTGAAGGCAGGCTATGTCGATCAGGCATATGAATCGTTCCGCCGTATATCTGATGACAACCGTCTCCCTGACATATCCACCAATCCGCCGATATACCACAGCAACTACACTGCTGTGCCGAACAACGCTGATTACGGCAAGGAACCGTATTACCCGTTTACGGGGTCGCATTCGTGGCGGATGAGGTTTATGGCTGAGATGATCGGTATTGTTCCGCATCATTCGGGCATGAAGATTGATCCGCGCGTGCCTTCGGTATGGCGTGAGGCTGTTCAAAACGGTGAACGAATCCTTTCAGCGCGTAAAGTGTCGCATCGCGCGGAGCATAAAAATATCGTTATTGAACTTGAAGTGTACAGGGATGACGCTCTAAAAGGCGCGAGCAAGGTATCTGTGGACGGAAAATTCGTGACCGCAGGACACGACGGCATTACGATTCCGTACAATGACCATGTTTTTGTCAACTCCGGCACAACAGCAAAAATCGTGAAGGTAGCTGTTTATCTGTAAAATATGAAGATAACATTCCTTATAAATACATTGAGTGAAGGAAAAGGCATACCCAACCGGGTAGCCTCAATGGCTGTCGCTCTTGATAAAAAAGGCGATACGGTGAGTATTGTCACTTTTGACCGCGCGAACCGCAGTTTGCCGGATTCGATTCGGGTACTGGAACCGAAGTTGTTCGGTAAAATGCGACTGCCGTACCGTTTTCTTGAAATGAAATCAGGGCTGTTTAATGCTCTTGCCCGCACGAGTATCATGGCGTGCCTGAAACGGCTTGCGCCTGAGGTTGTGGTCGTTGATTTTGTGCCGGTAGACAGGTATGCGATGGAATGCAGAAAAAAGCTGGGATATAAAGTCGTTTATACATATCACGGCATTGCCGATCCTGAAATGTATACCGGTGAGGATCGGCGCAAACGGATAGAAACCCGTGACGCCATGCATGCACAGGTGAGGCGCGCGGATTATGTCATGGCGGTAAGCCGGCATACTGCCCGTGAACTTGAGTCTCTTGGCATACAGTCCGTTGTTGTGCCGAATGGTGTGGATATGGACTTTTTCCGCCCGGGCAAAAAATTGCCGGCTATACAAAAAAAGGGCCCGGTGCTGATGTACATCGGACGATATACCCCGCATAAAGGTGTGATGAACCTTCTTCAAGCCTTCGCCGTCGTTAATAAAGAAGTGCCGGACGCTGTGCTGTATATGTTCGCCCGCCACGAGCACCGGGAATATGTATCTCAGTTAAAACAGTTTATTGCGGATAACGGTCTTTCCGGTTCAGTCATGATGTTCCGCGACATTTACGGTGAAATCGTGCCGTACCTGTACGGCGGTGCTGATATATTTGTCTCCGGCGCTCTGGACGAGACATTCGGCATGACTTTTGTCGAGGCGGCGGCGTGCGGTACGCCGTCTGCGGCGTTCGCATCGAAAAGTATTCCTGAAGTGGTGGATGACGGAAAAACGGGTATACTCTGCGAACCAGGCGATTCCGCCGCATTGGCTCGCGGCATCATCAAACTGCTCAAAGATAGAAAACTGCTGGACGAATACTCGCGAAACGCTGTTGAGTTTGCCCGTAAATACAACTGGGACAGCATAGCAGATCAGATGCGCGGCATATTGCGCGGCAAAGCATGAGTTCACGTTCCATTTAAGCTCAAAAAACTATTGACAAGCGCCCCGTTATTCATTTAGTATACTCAATTATTTTAAACCAGCCTGTTGTCTCGCGTCATGGCGTTTTATTTGCTGAAACTATACTCAATCTAGGGGGTTTTATATTATGGGCATGTGGGTAGGAAGAGGCCGTAAGGCACGCCGTTGTTACGGATTTGATGAAATTGCTCTGGTTCCGGGTGAAGTAACCATCAATCCCAATGAAGTTGATACTTCGTGGGAAATTGGCGGATTGAAGTTTAACGTTCCGATTCTTGCCGCCGCAATGGACGGTGTTGTTGATACGAAATTCGCTATTCGCATGGGCAAACTCGGCGGTATTGCTGTCTTGAATCTTGAAGGGATACAGACCCGCTACGAGAACCCTGATGAAGTCCTGAACGAAATAGCTGTGGCGTCGCCTGAAGAAGCGACCAAACTGGTTCAGGGTATATATAACCGTCCGATCAAGGAAGAATTGATCTCTGAACGTATTAAGACCATCAAAAAGGCCGGCGGCCCTGCGGTGGTGTCTGCAATACCTCAGCGTGCCGAGCAGTTTGGCAAAATAGCACAGGAAGCCGGAGCGGATATTTTTATTGTCCAGTCAACGGTCACGACCGTAAGCCATATATCGACCGAATACAAAACGCTTGATTTCCAGAAGTTCTGCAGTTCAATGAAAATACCTGTGGTAGTCGGTAATTCAGTGACATATCGTGTTGCCTTGTCTTTAATGGAAGCTGGTGTAGGCGGGTTGTTGATAGGTATCGGCCCGGGAGCCGCCTGCACGACCCGCGGAGTGCTGGGCATTGGTGTTCCGCAGGTGACGGCAACGGCTGACAGCGCGGCGGCGCGTGATTTTTATTATAAACAAACCGGACGGTATATTCCGATTATAACCGATGGCGGTATGTCGAACGGCGGTGATATTTGTAAAGCCTTTGCCTCAGGCGCTGACGCTGTGATGGTCGGTTCCGCTTTTGCCCGTGCTGAAGAAGCTCCGGGCAGAGGGTACCACTGGGGTATGGCTACCCCGCACGCTAATCTGCCGCGCGGTACGCGTATCAGAGTCGGCACAACCGGTACTCTGGAACAGATTCTGTTCGGCCCTGCACGGCTGGACGACGGTTCGCAGAACCTGATGGGTGCGTTGCAGACCTGTATGGGTAACGTTGGCGCGCGGAATATTCGCGAGTTACAGTTGACTGAAATTATTATTGCTCCATCAATTCAAACTGAAGGTAAAATTTTTCAGACCGCTCAACGTGTCGGAATGAGAAAATAAACCATATCAGGAGTTATCGCGTGCGCGATAAAAAACTGGAACAGCAGATAGTTGATTTTGGATATTTTATCGAGGACTGGAAAGAGTTTCATGAGCTGATGAAAACCGCTCGTGAGACGGAAGAAATTCCGGAAACTGATGAAAAACGTTTTTTTGAACTGAAACGAAGCATTCTTAAACGATACAATGTTCTCATGAAATCAGTCGGGCTTGAAGGCGGCCAGGAAGCCAAAGGAATGGATGTCCTGTCCCAGATAGTGAATCTGAAAGAACTTAAAGCCCAGACTGACGGTATGGCTCGCCGTATGATAACAATCTGGAACGAGCATTATATTATGCTGGAGCGAGTACTGGGCGAGTTGGAGCATAACCGGGCGGAACTGGCGAAAATCAGCCGTTTATGGCTGTTCCTGAAGAAAATCATCTGGAACCCGCTTACCGTTGTGATTTATATGATAATCGTTCTTCTTTCTGCGTATATTGCGTATAACTGGATCATGCAGAAATACAGTTTTTAATCGATTGCTGAAAAATATATAAAGCCCTGATACCCGAAAGTATCAGGGCTTTTTTTATGCTGATTTAATGTATCTGTTATATTTTAGAGCCAGAATCCAGTCCACCATTCCCAGAATCCGCCTTCTTCCTCAGGTGGATCTTCGGGCGGCGGTTCTTCTCCTTCGGAACCTTCCTCTTCCGGAGGAGGCGGCGGAGGAGGCGGGCCCCACTGCTGGGTTTCGCTGTCATACACAAGTTCGCCTGACCCGGGATACTGGGTGCTGAGCCATTCATACAGCCCCTCGGCTTTTTCGGTTTCATGCCCGATTGATTCCAAACGGTCAATTTTTCTTGATAGTTTATCCAGCCGTTTGCCAATCTGTTTGCTGTTGTAATAATGCGGGTTAGCGTGTATTTTCACGGTCATGTTCTCATTAAGAATCATTTCCTGTTTGCCGGCATTGACCAGCTGTCCGTTATACTCGACTTTTCCATCGAGAGGAACTACCGCCACACTGCCTGAAATAACAGTAACATTCGCGTACGGGTATGATTCCGAGTACCCGAAGTCTACTTCAAATTCAGTGCCTCTCACCCCGGCAACTACGGATGGCGTTACCACTTCAAGCTTAGTTCCTGTGGTGGCATTAACGGTGATTTTGCCGCTTTCTCCGTCCGGAACACGCAGTACGGTATACAGCAATCCGTTTTCAAGCCTTAGCGACTGAACGATCATGACTTCTGCTGAACCGGTTTCAACGATTGAGTTGTCTTCCAGCAGAAGTGTTCCGCTGGTAAACGAACCGGCTGTGACAACTTTATTATTCGCCAGAACGGTTGCGTTCGGGTAATTTTTGGCTGTCTGGAGAGAAAAGATATTTGTGGCTGTTTTCTGTCTTCTATGGCGAGGACAGCCCAGCACATACTTAAATGACGCGAGGTCGTCGCCCCGGTATACATAATATTCGCTGTAACTGTCAACTTCCTCGAATTTGTCTTCAGGGCAGAGAAACACAAGTTCGTTGGACATGTATGAATGTAACTGCGCGCTGAGTGTGCCGTATGGAAGCCCGCGCGGGTAATCCTGATAGTCCGCGTAATAGCTTGCCATGGCAAACGATATCTGGCGAAGGTTATTCATGCAGATAGTTGTGTTCGCTTTAAATCGTACTTCTTTACCGGCAGTGAAGATAATGGTCGATACTACGGACAGAGTCGTTATGCAGATGAGAATATCTAAGAGAGTGAACCCTTTTATGCTGTGTATTTTTTTCATAACTGCTCCCGGTATATAATAGCATTGTCACCAGATACAATAATCTTACAGCATTTATCGGAACAGGAAGCTTATAAATTTACATAAAAGTAGGGTAAATACCGAAAAAAGTACACTAAAATCAAAGAAAGTAACGTGAGAACGATGAAAAAGTCACAAGAGAATGTCATTGCGAAGCCCCAAAGGGGCTGTGGCAATCTCAGCTCTATTCATTTTGAGATCACCACGTCGTTAACGCTCCTCGTGATGACATCTTAAAAGAGGAATTTAGAATCTTTTTCAGCGCTCCAAACGTATTAAAGGAATTTATTCGGCGTAGTAACATCAAACTGTTCAAGAATATATAAGGCGACATACAGGCAATAAACCGCCTGCCGGCGGTATCCGGCAGGCGGTTTATTGAAAAATATAGGTGGTTTTCTGCGAGCTCTTTTGTTACGCTCGCCTGTCAATCAATCTATTTTATAGCCGCGTTTGGGTTCGCGTTATTAACCGCGGCGTCATTCGCGGTATCACTCGCGGTTTCATTTGTGTTATCAGAATCGTCCGCTAGTTCTGCGAGTTCCCGTGTTTTGGTTTTTTCCAGCCAGTCGCAGTAGTTACGGACATTTTGGCTGTCTTTGCCTATTGATTCGTAGCCGGCGATCTTTTTACGCAAGTATACAATACGTTCAGTCAACGCTTCAAAGTGAAAAGGTTTTTGCCGGTTGCGTATATTGACTGACATTCCTTTGGTTAGCAATATGGGGCTGAAACCAGCCGCTTTTACGGATGTACCGTCTATCATGTCGCCGCCCAGAGGTTCCACCGCGACTACGCCTTCCTCAACATTGACGTTAGTGTACGGCACGTCATCCTGATAGCCGATATCCAGCACAAAACGAGTACCTCTTACACCGGCGACAACAGCGGGCGTCACGATTTCCAGCTTTGTGCCGGGAGTAGCGTTTACGGTAACTTTGCCTGTTTCCGTATCAGGTACCCGTACAACAGTGTACAACGCGCCTCCGCCGAGCTTGACAGACTGGATCAGGATCATTTTTACTGTGTCAGATTGAATGGTGGTTCCATCGTCAAGCGTAATGGTTCCGGTAGTTGCCGCTCCGGGCAGAATTTCAGTATGGTTGGCGACAACCTTTGCGTTATTGCAGGTTTGCGCTTTCTGCAGTGAAAAAATATTAACAGAACGCGATCGGGACGCATGGCGCGGGCATCCTATAACATACTGAAAGGCGGATACGTCATTGCCTCGATACACGTAGTACTGGCTGTAACTGTCTGACAGTTCCATTTTGTCTTCAGGACAGATAAACACAGACGCCCCGATATAGCTGTCCAGCTGGCTGGACAGAGTATCGTAGGGCAATCCGCGCGGATATTCTTTATGGTCGTTGTAATATTGTGACACCGCGAAGGATATCTGGCGGAGATTATTCATGCATAAAGTGGTGTGCGCGTGGTCGCGGACACGATGGCTCGCTGACACAATGACTGTCATTACTACAGAAAGCCCGGCAAAGCAAAGCAGTATTTCTAACAAGGAAAAACCAGAACGTTTTTGACCATTCATGTTGTAAGCCTCCGCTTTTAAAATGATAAGACGAACCCTTTATTATAACGGCACAAGTGTATGAGGACTTTAGCGATAAAATTAAAAAATTTCATAATAGTTGTAATTGATTGATATAAAGTAAATTAAAAAACGTAAATAACTTTCAGCCAAGTGCTTTGCCCCTGCGGGCGGTTGTTTGTTTCCATTTCCCACAAGGCTTTTGCGACGAATGAAAACCTCTGGTAGTTGTATTTAGCGACAGGGCCTATGGCAAATGTGCGCCCCTTCATGTTATGGACATAGTTGTGATCTATCCGGTCATCGGTCATCTGGCGGTAGAAGTACCCGTTTACGCCAAGCGCGAAACATTTGTTGAAGTTGTATCCCGCATTGTAATCAAAATGGAATTCCTGTCCGGGGCGCAATGACGCTTCGGTTCCAGCCAACCCCGGCTGATTGAGAGCTAAAGCTTCGTACGGATCGATGCGGTGGTCGTTATTGATTGTGCTGAAGTCATACATCAGTTTGACAGATATGTCAAAAGGGCCGGGTAACCATGTGAATGCCAGAGCAGGCTCGAATGTCCATACTTTTGAACTGAGGTTAAGGATATCGGTTTCATGATCGTACCTGCCCGTAGGGACGTATATATCGACGCCGGCGACGATATGCAGGTTTTTAAAATGCCAGCCAAGCAGAAGCGGGTCGAAAATCAGATCTGAGAATCCGAATTTTTCGTCATCAAAAACATTGAATTCGTGCCCGAAATCAAATTCTGCCTGCACCGTGGGCAAAAACAGGTGAAAACCCGTACTTGCACCGAACAGGGTAACATCGCTTACATGAATCCAGCGCAGGGCATTTGCCCACGTTGTAATGCGTATATCAGAGCGGGGCCCGAAAGAATAATCGTGCCCGGAGTTGTCTTTGAATCCGTTCGCGTGATAGAAAATAGAATACCAGATGCCGTAATCGCCCGGAGGAGGCAGCGCTCCTGACAGAAAATCTTCCGCCCCGTTTGGATACGTTGTCGCTCCGCCGGCGTGTGCCGCTGATGGTAGCAGAGCGCAGAAAATAACAACCAATGCCAGCTTGAAAATAAGTCGCTTCATTCATGTCTCCTTTTTGAAAATAAAAATTCATGAGAACATTTCAGCAGTAAAAAATGTTGCGGAATCGGCTCTTGTATAAGATGATGTCTATAAATGTCTGATGAAAATGATTTTATTCGCTTAAAAGTTGTTTTGTAAAGATAATAATGCTATATTTATTTTTTGCTGTCACTGATTAAACCGGACAGCGAAAGAGTTATCGAAGGGTAAAGTTTAGAATATCATGTAACTAAGGTACTTAACATAGGAGATGTTAAATGGTTCATTCACTAGGAGTAACCGCTGTTGTTGTCGCGACCTGTCTTTCTGTATCCGCTTCGGGCGTATACGCAATGGGCAACAAAGAAGAAATTGAGCCCGGATGCCATGCGTGCCTTGCTCAAACTGAAGAGCCGGTTTATGATTTGCCGGTTGTGTCTGCCGCTGTGGCTCATCAGCTATGGCTGGGTAATAAGGCTGTTTTTGTCGACGCGTTGTCTGAAGAAACGTATGCTGTTGAACATATTCCCGGTGCGGTGAATGTTCCGGCAAAAAGTCAGGAAGCGAATTTCCCGAAAATGAAAGATGTACCGAAGGACGCTTTTATTGTGGTGTATTGCGCGCATGCTGAATGCGGAGCGGCAAAAAAAACGGCGAGTTTTTTGAAAGATAAGGGGTTTTCTCAGGTCTATTACTTTAAGACAGGTATTAAGGCATGGAAAGAAGGCGGCCTGCCGTTGGAATCATGATACCTTGTTCTTTTAAAATTGTTTCATGGGGGGGACATACAAATCCTCCCCTTTTTTATACACAGGATATGAGATCGTGGTAATATTAATGCAAACAGTGGAGAATACCATGCGACGATATGCAGTTCAGCTTGTTTTTTTACTGGCAGTGCCGTTATTGGTATCTGCTCAATCCCAGCCTGATACAGCGGCAGTCGCGAAAGTGTCGGTTGAGCGCGATACACCATATCTTGAACTGCGTATTGATCTCGATGTCAGTGACGGCGTCCATGTGTACAGCAGTGAGGATTATTTTTTTAAGGTTTACGCCGATACCGCTGTGAACCTGTCCGGCCAGAAAGTTATAAAACCGGAGACAAAACCGTTTGAAAATTTTGACGGATCCATAGTGGACGTGTTTACCGGGCAGGCAGAGATCCGTGTCCGGTACGACTATGATGGTAACCCGGGCGACAGCTGGAATCTCAGCGGTTATATTCAGTTTCAGGGCTGTACGGATACCACCTGTTACCCTCCGCAGAAAGAAGCGTTTACGTTTTCGGGAATTATACCTGAAGGTGCGGTTGGCAGGAGTGCAGGCGATGTAGGGGATATTGAACCGGAGTCGCCGTATTCCAGAGGGTTATTGTGGGGGATACTCGGCTCATTTGTCGCCGGATTACTGTTGAGCCTGACTCCGTGCGTGTATCCGATGGTCGGCATAACGGTGGCGATTATCGGGGCGAAGAAAGCATCCAGATCAGAAAGTATATTCCTGACATTCCTCTATGTTCTGGGCTTGTCTGTCGTGTACGCCCTGACTGGTGTTATCGTGGCGTCTCTGGGGAGTACGGCGTCGTCGTTTTTCCGGTCGGCGTGGGTGCTTATTCCGATCGGCGTCATATTCATTCTTTTGGGGCTGTCTATGTTTGACGTTTTTTCATTACAGACGTCATCATCGTTATCTCTCAGAATACAGGGTTTGTCGTCGCGGTTTAAAGGATCGTACACAGGGATATTTCTTATGGGAGCGTTATCTGCGTTTGTGGTAGGTCCCTGTGTATCAGGGCCTATTATCAGCCTTATAACCTTTGTCGCTACTACCGGAGATATTATACGGGGGTTCGCCTACTTTTTTGCGTTGGCGTGGGGCATGGGCGTACTGCTTTTTGTGGCGGGAAGCGCCGCAGGGGCGTTGCCGAAAGCAGGCGGATGGATGGAACGCGTGAAATATACTCTGGGAGTTATTCTTATCTGGGCGGCGTTTTATTTTACCCGCCCGTTTATCGGTGAGACCATATTTATCACTGCTTCAATCGTTTCTCTGGCGGCAGGACTGAATGCCGCAGGGCTGTTGTCCATGAAAAGCGCGGTTGAGAGCAGAAAAGGGTTTGCCGGAATAGTTATCGCCCTGCTTATTCTCAGCGGTACCGTGTATTATACCGTTGATTCGTTGATAGAATCAGGGCATGAACTGGCAGAGGATGCGGCTGTTGTTGACTTGAATGAGGTTGTTGCGTCTTCAGATAAACCTGTTCTGCTTGACTTCAAAGCGCCGTGGTGCACGATTTGTAAAGAGATAGAGGAAACCGTTATCGAGACAGAAGAGTTTCAACGAGATATCAAAAAATTTACCTTTGTTGAAGTTGATTTTGACAGCAACCCCGAACTGGTGAAAAAATTTAACATCATTGGACCGCCTGCATTTATTTTTCTTGATTCGTCAGGCAGTCAGATCGGGAACGTAACAGTAACCGGAGAGGAACTGGCTGAACGGGTCAGGGAATTTAAGGAATAGAAATTACGTGGCTTGTTTCATGGATAATGAAACACGTTTGCGTACCGTGTCAACGGACACTACCTTGACCGTCACCGGATCGCCCGTAGAGACAATATCGTGCGGGTCAGAAATATATGAGTTTGCCAGCTCCGAGATATGAACCAGCCCGTCCTGATGCACGCCGATGTCCACAAAAGCGCCGAAATTAGTGACATTCGTCACAATGCCGGGTAACACCATACCCGGCTGGAGATCCGTTATTTCCCGTATATCCTCGCGAAACGCGACGGCCTCAAACGATTTGCGCGGGTCTCTCCCCGGTTTTAGCAGTTCAGCGATGATATCGTTCAGGGTATGAACGCCGGTGGTCTCGGAAACATACTGTTCTTTGCGGATAGATGAGATCAGGCGTTCGTTTCCCATAATGTCGGTAATAGACGCTTTCAAATCGCGCAGGATGCGTTCCACTATGGGGTACGATTCAGGGTGAATCGCTGATGCGTCGAGCGGGTTTTTACCGTTTCTGATACGCAGGAAGCCCGCGCATTGCTCAAACGCTTTTGCGCCAAGCCGCGGTACGGACATAAGTTCTTTGCGTGACGAAAACTGCCCGTTTTCAGAACGGTACTTTACAATTTCCTGCGCCAGTTTCGGGCCGATGCCTGCAGTATATGACAGTAAGTCTGCCGATGCGGTGTTCAGGTCAACGCCGACAAGGTTGACGCAATGCTCGACTTCATCATCAAGTTTACTGCGCAGTAAGTTCTGGTTCACGTCGTGCTGGTACTGCCCCACACCCAGCGAACGGGGCTCTATTTTTACCAGTTCAGCCAGAGGATCCTGTAACCGCCTGCCGATGGATACAGCTCCGCGAACGGTTGCGTCAAGGTCGGGAAACTCCTCACGGGCTTTGTCTGACACGGAATAGATTGACGCTCCCGACTCGTTCACCATCACGCATTGTATATCGTTGCGAAAGAGTTTGCTGTGATCTCTGATAAACGCTTCGGTTTCCCTGCCTGCAGTCCCGTTTCCAACCGCTATGTATTTTATGGCGTAACGCTTAATAAGGGATTGTATAATATCGTGCGCTTCATCTGTTTTAGAATGAGGCGCCAGCGGATATATAGCCGTGTGCTCCAGCAGTCTTCCTGTGGCGTCAAGCACAGCAGTCTTGATTCCGGTTCTGAACCCGGGGTCAAGCGCGATGACGGGCTGAGCGCCCAGCGGAGGTGCGAGCAGTATGGTTCTGAGGTTTTTAGCGAATGTATCTATCGCGGTGAGGTCAGCTTTTTCCTTCAGTTCCTGCCGAATATCCGTGGAAATAGACGGGTGAAGGAGGCGTTGAAACGCATCGCTGACGGCGTTTTCTATATGAGCGGCAAAAATGCATCGCTTGTTTTTTATAAAACGGTTGTTCAGTTCAGTGATGATCGTATCGCGCGGAACCTCAATGGATAGCGATAGAAAATCTTCGTTTTCGCCCCTGAACAGGGCAAGCGCACGGTGCGATGGTATTGATTTCACCGCTTCCTGAAAATCATAGTACTGCTCGAATTTGGACGGCTCGCCTTTTTTGTCTTTTTTGACTGCCGAGCAGATCGATCCGTTCTGAAAAAAGATTTGGCGCAGTCGCTGGCGTACCGCGCTGTCCTCGTTGACCCATTCGGCTATAATATCGCGCGCGCCGTTCAGAGCCGCTTCGGTATCAGGAACGTCATTGGTAATAAACGAAGCCGCTAGGGTGTCAGCCGAACCGGACACATCCTGTTGCGCCATCATGCGTTTTGCCAGCGGTTCCAGCCCCTTTTCCCGGGCGATAACCGCGCGTGTTTTGCGTTTTGGCTTGTAGGGAAGGTATATGTCTTCAAGTTCGGTTTTGGATGTAGTGGATTCAATTTTACGCAGGAGATTTTCGGTGAGGGCGTCCTGCTCTTTAATTGAAGCGATAATGGTTTCTTTTCGTTCGTTCAGCTCCGTGTAATAGGTGTGCCGTTCTTTGATATCGCGGATCTGGGTTTCATCGAGGTTTCCGGTAACTTCCTTACGGTAGCGGGCGATAAACGGTACTGTCGCGCCGTCGTCGAAGAGACGGATTGTGTTTTGTACGGATTTTTCCGCGATGGAACAGTCTTCCGCTATCAGGCGGGTAATATTCATAATGGCTCCTTTTTTGTTATAGAGCATTAAAATGGAAGAACAAAAAAAACGCAAGCCTAATCTGACTGCGTAATAAATATCCTTGACAGTAAAGAGATAGCAGTGTTTAATAAAATATCCGACCACCAGTCAGGTGAACAGGGGGTATGTTATGGCGTCACCGGAATACGAACACCGCAAATCCGATTTGCTGAATGCCGCTCGTGAGCTGTTTTTCGTGCAGGGCTACGAGAAAACATCGGTGTCCGACATCATACAGAAAGTCGGTGTGGCGAAAGGCTCCTTTTATTATTACTTCACCTCCAAAGAAGAAATCCTCGACACTCTCATTGATGATATCGCTCTGCAGGGAATAGAAAAAGTGCGTGATATTGTAGCGAACAGCTCGCTTAACGCGTTGTGCAAACTGAACAGGGTATTTAAGATTGCCCGTGACTGGAAACTGGAAAACAGGCATATGATGCAGGATACGCTCAGGGTACTGTATGACGACAAGAACCTGATTATCCGCCATAAACTGGCACAACGCAATATCGCGCTTGCGGTACCTGAAGTCGCGAGCATTATCAGGCAGGGTATTGCTGAGGGAATGTTTAATGCCGTTAATCCCGATGATACAGCTGAACTGATTGTGTTTCTGGGAACAGCGTTAAACGATATTTTTGCCCGATACCTGCTCGAAATGGACGCTCATCCCGATCATATCATGATACTTAAAGCGAAAACAGCATCGTACGAGTCAGCGATAGTACGAATCCTCGGCGCGCCGGAAAATTCCATAAAAGCTGTTCCTCTCTCCTTTTTTGAGGATATGCTGGCTGTACGGTAAGAGAAGTTTTTAAGGAAAATGGTTATGACTATCCCAAAATATAATGATTTGTTTAATCCGTTGTTGAAAGCTATGCATAATTTAGGGAGTTCAGCTTCCATTTCAGAACAGGAGGAGGAAGTTGCGAAAATACTTGGGTTATCAGATGAAGATATTACTAAAATTCAGTATAGAAATTGTACAGTTTTTAGTAATAGGTTGGCATGGGCACGCCATTATTTAAAGAGATATGGGTTACTAAATAATTCAGTTCGTGGAATATGGGCGTTAACTCCGGAAGGCAGAAAAACCGAAAATGTTAGCAAGGCAAAAGTTGATAGATTTGTGAAGAAACTCGGCTCAAAATCAGAAGATAGTGTTGATGGTGCATTAAACAATGATAAGGAACCTGAGGAAATTGCTTGGCAGAATGTTTTATTAGAGAAGATTAAGGCAGTTTCCCCAGATGCTTTTGAACGGTTATGCCAACGATTGTTACGTGAAGCTGGTTTTACACAAGTAGAAGTCACTGGAAAATCAGGCGATGGAGGAATTGACGGTAAAGGAATTATTCGCATTGGCGGTTTATTATCGTTTCCAATTATTTTCCAGTGTAAACGTTATCAGGGTAGTGTTTCTGCTTCTGTCGTTAGAGATTTTCGGGGTGCAATGATTGGCAGAGCGGAAAAAGGATTAATTCTAACAACAGGCACGTTTAGTCCAGATGCAAAAAAAGAAGCCAAAAGAGATGGTGCTCCACCAGTTGATCTAGTTGATGGACAAGCTCTTGCTGAAAAATTAAGAGAGTTGCGTTTAGGTTTAGTAATTAAGCAAAAAACTATTGAAGATATTTCTGTTGATGATGACTTTTTTAGAACATTATAGCAAGGCACTGAATTAGTGGTCTATCCTTCAGCGCCTTGCTCTTAGTCAATTATTTAAACAGGGTAAATCTATTATTACTTCTTTTTCCCGCCGCCGCCGCTGGCTACACGGGCGAAATCATAATTTGAAGAGTCGAAACTGCTTAGAGCCGGACTACCGGACTGCTCGTCCACCGTAATCCTGATCCTGTAGTCCGTGCCGACCGGATACGCGTTGACCGTAGCGTTGAAACTGCCTGAATACATGTGGGTGGAAGCGCTTACCTGCACACTCTGTGTCCCAAGATAATACTCGCTTCCTGATGCTGTATTCCGGAGATAGAATTTCACTGAAATAGGAACAGCGGAATTATCATCATACACTGAATAGGTTATGGTCAGTCGCCGTCCGCTGGTTTCCTCACCGCCATTAGGCGACAACACATAACAAACCGGAGCTGTGTTATATACCGGGTCAAGCGGTTCCTGATCCGAGAAAATGTCAGGGCGCAACTGGCGGTATGACCGTTTAATGACTCCGTTGTGGGGCCATATTTCGTCCGCCGCTTCGTAATAATGAATGACATTAAACCCGAAATTCTCGTAATAATCAGTCGAAAACGGGTCGACATAGGCGTAGTCTATTGAATTGACAGTCCTTTCCAGAGCGTTGTTCCCGTTAAACCAGAATGATTCCGTGGGCGACGTATTGAACGTTTCGTACACAATATCAATTGGTTTATTGAGAAGCCTTGAATATTCAAGCTCTTCGCGGCAGGTATAAACCGCTCCGCTGTGTGTTACGTAATTCATGATCGCGGCTTTGTCTATGATATTGAGTATCTGTTCGTATCCGGGACCCGGGTACGCATCAGTGGGTACGTAATCCTCGTGCCAGAAGTTGCCGATTGCCGCGACGAACGGTATGTTCAGGCCTGTTGCTATATTGTTCTGATCAACAACTGATTTGAAATATGCCATGTTCGGGATGAATTGTTCCCATACCCATGGTTCCATACCCGGTTCGTTGTCGGTGTCGATAGCGTGCGGTTCCACGTCGAACTGAATCGAGTCGAATTGTTCCTCAAAGACTGCTGACTGGTTGAAGGTGAATATCTTGTTGATTTCATCAGTCCCGATCTGGCGGTTATCGAGGAACGACCATTCCGGCTCGCCGGTCACAAAGTTGACTTCCATGCCCCTGCTGTGCGCTTCAGCGATAAATGAGCGGAAAAGCGGCGCTTCAGCTCCGTTAATATCCTGAGGGAACGCTATAATAATGGACTCAATCTTATTATTTGCCTTGCCTTTCGGCGCGGCGCAAAAACTGAAAAAATCTCTCTGGTTCTGCGGATTCGTGGCGATATAGTACCCTTCTTTCCAGACATATATGCCCCGGCGTCCTTTGAACACCTTTGGAATGCCGCCTGTGTATGTCAGGTTGGAAAGGTCACAGTACGCGCCGTAGTCGCCGGCATCGGTTATGGTAAATGTTCCAAGGCAGATGCTTTCTTCATATACATCCCACAGTGTGGTTGCTGATAAGCGGAATGTCCATGTCAGCTCTATGCCTTCAGGATTGCTTATCGGTGTGCCGGTAACGGAAATGACTTCCAGCTCTGGAATGTTCCATTCAATCGGCGTTGTATACGGAGCTGTTTTTTTCATTGTGGCAAACCCAGTGCCTTCAGGCCCGTGATATGCGCGTATGGCTAAAATGTTGTTTCTCTGACCGTTAAGCAGGTGAAGTTCAGGATAAAAAGTCGGATGGCTGACAGGTTGTCCGCTATATACGGTAAAATGACGGGTTGTCACGGTATACACCACGCCCGGTTCCAGCACAGAGATGGAATGGGTTATCGGCGCGATATTTGTACCGACCTTATCGCCGTCAGTATATACTTTATAGTAGCTCTTTGGTGATACTTCCGGCGGGTCGCTGGAGAATTTTGCGAAACCTGCCAGTTCAAAAGCCGTTGTGCTTCCCATCAGCCTGTATGAGAATGTACGGGGCAGGTTATCTTCAAAAGGCCCCCACTGGATTGTCCCTGATCCATAACTGACTATACCGCCGTCTGTAACAAAAGTCGGGGTTAATTCCGCTACCAGAAATTCAACTACGTAATATGATGTTGTACCGCTGTCAGGAGTAACGGTAAGCGTTACAGAGGGCGTGTTTGTTCCACTGTCCGTTATCAGGCGGGTGATGGATTGGGCATGCCCGATCTGACAGATAAACAGGATAACAAAAAAGCATGTGACTAACGTTCCTAACCCGGATTTACGATGGTGTAGTGTTTTCATTGCATTATCCTCCAGTGATAAATGCGTTTTTTTTGTAAAAAATGGATTAATATTCGTTTGTATTAACTTTATATCAAGATCATTATATTCAAAGAACAAAGATTTTACAACGTAGTTTTCCGTATCACAAAATATCTATTTCAATCTTACTGTTATTATAGCAAAAATAAGTAAAGAAGGCGAGGGAAAACATGTGTCATATGGTAGGTCTGTCATGTAATTTGAGAGCAATGAAAAAGCACAAGAGAATCTCATTGCGAAGCCCCAGAGGGGCTGTGACAATCTCATCTCTATTCATTTTGAGATCACCACGTCGCTAACGCTCCTCCATTAGACTTAGAATCTTTTTCTGCACTCCCAATTTTTTATTTTATATCCCGGCTGATGCGGTTTGTATGCATTTATTATTAATGTTGACAAGGTTAAAAACAGTTTACAGCAATTAAAAAAAAGAAAAATAAAATTTTGTAATAATTGTTATAAAATATGTAATATAAAAGTTATAAAGCTATTGTCCGGTTTTACGCCAATGCATCCATTGATGAAACAGAAAGGTGAAATCATGAAAAACGCTATTCTTCTTCTGAGTATGCTTTTATGTGCCGCGAACGTATGCGCAACAGAGTATAAAGAGACATGGGATACCAGCAATAACTACTGGCTCTACTGGGACGAGGACGGCGAGCTTCAGCCCGGCGGGTGGTACCTTCATGATTTGCCGATGCATCATTCGATGACCGGCGGGCAGTCCAGCGGCCCGGGAAGCCTTAATGCCGGGTATGTGTATTGCGATTTATCTGAAGCCGGAGTATGGCAGCCGGGCGTGGAAGACATGTACTGGCCGGCGTATCTTGTTGATGCGCAAAACAAACCTGCCGGAGCGGCAGGAAGCCTCGCGAATCATATAGGAAGCGTGTATACCAATGGGTTCGGGTCGCTTAACCTGATGAGCGCGACCATGCACTTCTTTATCGGTGAATACATCGATCAGGGCGGGACTGGCGTTTGGACATGGTTTATGCTCAAGAACCCGATTACCATCGGATTAAGCAAATGGCAGAAATCCTATTTTTTCATCAGTTCGGATGTGAATGACTGGATCGAGGTCGACGGCGGTGCAGGTATTGATCTCGCGACCATGCTCAGCGCGCCCCAGCAAATCGGGTTCGGGCTTGCCAACGCTCAGGGCGACCTGACAGGTACTCTGGGGTTCGATACCTTTTCTGTAAGCCCTATTCCCGAACCGTCTGCCATGCTGTTGAGCCTGTTAGGCATCTCATGGCTGTTCAGGCAGATGAAGAGGCGATAATTGACAGGCAATTAAATCGTTATATTGTGTTCCGCAAAATAGTCTGAATATTTTTTATCGACAACTCTGATGTGATAGAGGAACCAGTCTTTCATGAAGGACAGGGTTTCGCGGGCTCGCTCGTCTTTTTCCTTGAAAAGCATTACGGCAAAGGCTTCAAGTTTATCAACAAAGGCGATGTGCTGTTTTACCTGCTGTTTGAGCCCCGGGTAGTTATGTTTAAGCATGAGTTCTTCTTCAGCGCTGAAATGATACTGCGCGTACGCATGCAGGTCCTGCATTATTTTTGCCAGCGCGGTATCGGTCTCTTTATGCATAATGGCGTTGTACAGGGTATTGATGTGCCCGATGAATGTTCTGTGATGGGTATCCATCTCTCTGATATGCACACTGTATGTATCGTTCCAGCAGACAAAATCTACCATGGTATTGTACCCCTCAAAAAAGGACAGGCTGTTTAGTATGGTATCGACACTGGAAGGTGATAAGATTAGCGGCTGTCTGCAATATACTTATGGAGACTGTATCCTGCTGGCGATAATGGTTTCAATATCCGCAAGCCTGCTTGCCTCGCATAAATCTTTAATGGTCAGGGACTCAAGGATTTCATCGATTCGTGCCTTCACAGCCAGCCATAACAGGCGGGAAGGGCAGGAATTTGATCTATCCGTGCATGTTTCCGGTTTTTCAATGCACTCCAGAAAAAAGACAGATTCGTTGAGTGTTTCCTGTACCTCTTTCAGGGTGATTGCGTCCGCCGGTTTCGATAACTTATAACCGCCCAGCGCGCCCCGTTTTGAGATCACCATACCTTTTTTGTTGAGTATGGCAATGATGGATTCTATGTATTTTACAGTAAGCTCCTGCGAATCGCAGAGGTGTTTTATGGAGGAATAGCAGTCGCCGTTATCCGCGAGGGATACCAGTATTCGCAATCCATATCTGTATCGGGTGGATAGTTTTAACATGTTTAAAACCTGTAATTTAGTTGAATGTTGTTGTTATGTATGGTTTACGAAAAAACAATAAAAATAATGAAGTTCAAAATGAACTGAAAAAAAGATTATCAGACTCAAAACTAATTTGTCCAGCATAAAAATCAATAAAAAAATAAAAAATAAAATAATGTAAAGGCAATATTTTTTATGCCCTTATAAATAATAATTATATTTTTATGATTATCAAGTGGTTGCAGAAAAAAGCCATGATGGAATTAAGAATGTCAATGCAACATATCCTATTAAAGAAATAGGAAAAATCATCGGAGTTACTATTTGTATCTGCATTATCTTTGGATGAAGGACGCCTTGTTGATTATTTATCATATTTAAAACATGTCAATCTAAATACTATACTATAATTGTATGAAATACGATCATAATAGTAAAAAGGGGAAATCAAAAGAAGAGGTTCAAGATGAAGTTGATTTACGGTACCAAACTCAGAAATAATTTGTCCAGCAAAAAATTAAATAAATTTAAAAATAATGTAAAGTAAATATCTTTTTATTCCGATAAATGGGGAGTTGCTTTCTTTTACTAATTGGTTACCAATATATTGTGCGCTTTTTTACAAAAATTAAAGGATGGATGATTTGAGCCGATAAATCCTATAAAAATAGTAGGAAAAAGGAGAGATTGTTTTTTTAGTTACGTGGTATTCGGATTGAAGAAATTGTACTTTTACGGGGCGTGGGGAATTAACAACCGATTGAGAAGTTATCATCATGAAGGAGAGGTGCTATGAAGATTAATGATTTTGGAATTCGAACAAAGCTGTTGGTTGGGTTCGGGCTCATTCTCGCATTGATGCTGGGAATGGGCGTGATATCACTTACAAAAAGCATCACGTATTCGCAGGTTACACAGAGCAGGGCGGACAACCTGAACATTACACGGTTTGCGCTCGAAAAAGAAATCGACCATCTCAAATGGGCCGCAAAAATATCCAATCTTTTCTTAAACAATGAAAAAGAACTGACTGTGCAAACCGACCCAACCAAATGCGGGTTCGGCAAATGGTTTTACGCAACGACGCAGAGCGAAGAATTTAAGTTGTACCCTGAAAATATTCAGCAAACCATACTGTCTATGGGCGAACCGCATAAGTGCCTTCACGAGTCAGCGGTAAAAATCAGGGATACATGGCAGTCCTTAAATGATGAAGCGGCTGATGAGTGTAAATCCATATATAGAGAGGAGACACAAAATATTCTTGCTGGACTCATGGACACATTCAATACCCTATTCGGGCAGTTCGATGAGGAAAACGCCCGCCTTGAAAAAATACAAAACAACACATTTAGTGCCCTGAAAAAAACGATTGTGATCGTTCTTTCTGTATCCGTAGTAATGGGTCTGCTGATAGCTTTTTATATCGCGGGCGCTATTGTAAATCCGATTAAAAAAGTGGTGGCAAAATTACGCGAAATAGCTGAAGGCGAAGGTGATCTTACCCGGACAATAGATGTTGACTCAAAAGATGAAGTGGGAGAACTTGCGCTTTATTTCAATGTGTTTCTGAGTTCATTGCGCGATATGGTAAAAAAGATCATAGCGTCCGCAGAAGAGATTGCATCAGGCTCTGAGGAACTGAGCGCCACGGCGACGCAGATGTCAAAACGGTCAGAGGATCTCGCTTCTGTGAGCAACCAGTCGTCCAGCGCTGTGGCGCAAATGACACGGAATATACAAGAAGTGCTGAAGAGTATTGAACTCCAGACCGCTTCGGTAACTGAAACGTCCGCATCCGTGGAACAAATGTCCCGCAATGTTGATGCGGTTTGCAAAAATGTCGAGATGCAGGCATCTGCGGTCAACGAGTCAACCGCGGCGGTGGATGAACTGGTCTCGTCGATAAAGGAAATAGCCGCTAATTCGACTAAAGTACAGCAGATATCTGAGCTGGTGAACGACAAAGCGCGAAAAGGCAATCTGGCGGTTAAGGAGTCTGTGAACGGGATGCGGGACATAGCGAACAGCTCTCAGCAGATAAATAATATTATTGGGGTGATTACCGGTATCGCCTCGCAAACGAACCTTCTGGCATTGAATGCCGCTATTGAGGCGGCGCGTGCCGGTGAGGCGGGAAGAGGGTTTGCCGTAGTTGCCGCTGAGGTGCGGGGCCTTGCTGAACAATCTGCTCAGGCGTCAAAGGAAATCACCGAACTCATCAAAACAGCGAACAGCAAAGCGGAACGAGGAGTGGAACTGGTTGAGTCGGTTGATTCTGTAATCGGGGAAATGATTGATTCCATTGCAGAAGTGAGTAACCTGATCAATATGGTATCTCTTCAGACCGGAGAACAGGAAAAGGGGGCTGAGGAAATTGCCCGGGCAATGGAAGAGGTAAACCGCATCACACAGGCAACGCTGGTCGCTATGCAGGAACAGGCACAGGGAGCTGACGAGATATCCAAAGCGACTGAATCGCTTACGAGGGTCGCTGAGGAAATCAATACTGCAATGAACGAACAGGCGCAGGGCGCGGAGGAAATCAATCAGTCTGTGGAACAGGTCAGCGTTATTTCGCATGAGAATGATGAAGGAGCGCGAAACAGTGTGGCGGCGGCGGTGGGTTTATCCTCGGAAGCGCAAAAACTGGATACGCTGGTTAATAAGTTTAGAGTTTGATATGTGTTTCAGGTTTTATGATAAAAACGGCGGGTATCATTATAGATCCCGCCGTTTTTCTGTATAAAAATCGGTTTTATTACCAAGGTTTTAATTCGAAGGTTTTCGTATCGCTGATAATGTCTCCCGGAGCCCTGTTGCCCAGAGCGACAAACTGAAGCGCCCAGTCATCGATAATGTCTTCTGCATGCCCGTACCATGTAAGGTGCTTATCAGTAACAATATATTTTTTTTCCTGTTCACGGTCCGTGAACATGGCAACCGTTTCGCCTGTTGAGCCGTCACGGATACGCGCTTCAAAAGCGACGGTGCTCAAATTGGTGGAGTTAATGAGTGATACACCCGCGCCAATCCCAAATGGGGCGTAACTGCCGGCTTTCAGGAACGGGTTGTTCGGTGTTAATTCGATAATGGCGAGTTCCACAATAAAGGTATTTTCGCGTGGTTCATCAACAACTTCAAAGCGGTGGTTCGGGTCTTCCTTAAACGCCTTGACAAACGCCTCACGGGTAAAAACAGCTATCTTTTCGGCGTCCTGTTGAATCTGGTGATACCGGAACATTTCGCGCCACCAGTTGTTTTGCACTATAAGGTATTGTGTACTGACGGGGGCGATGTATACAGAGTCGTAGGTGCTTTTATCCAGCCCTTCTTTTATCCATGCCTTATGGAAAGGGAGGTCCGCCCGTTTTTCCATCACTGAAGGATCAACGAACCCGGCATCCTTGCCGGCACCGGCTTTACAGCCATTCAGGGCAATCGTTGCCGCAACGCCGCACAAGATCAGCATAATGAATGATTTCCGCATACTTTTTCTCCTGTATTTTTTTTCGGTTAAAAATGGTTGGGCATACGCTGGTTAAAGACAATTGACCTAAAAGAATCCGTCTCAAAATGAAAAGATATAACGTCATTTTACCAAAATTGTTTTCGGTGAACAAGAATAATGTATCATATTTATTTCAGGAATCAGGCATATCAGGGGCTAATTAATAGTCAGGTTCAGGGCTCAATGCATGTGCCGGAAATGTATTACAGCTCGTCAAATATGGCGGCGGCTTTATGAACTAGAGATTTCCAATCGAGGTTGTTTTCTACCCAGTCCCGCGCTTTTTTTGATATGGCTCTGTGTTTTTCCTGATCTGTCAATATGGATACAACGCCTTTCGCGATCAGGTCGGGATTGGTGCAGTCGATAAGAAGCCCGGTTTCTCCGGGGATCATGGTTTCGGCAGTGCCGCCGGAATCGCCGGCGATGACTGGTTTGCCGCACGCCTGTGCTTCAACCAGAACCATGCCGAACCCTTCGATATCACCGTTAATATCACGGTTAGCGAGTATAAACAGGTCGCATTGCTGATAACAGCGCAGTAACTGCCCGTCCGTGATCTCGCCGCGGAACTGAACGTGCTCCTCAAGGTTTAATTCCCGCACCAGTTCTCTGAGATGTTCGTTCTCTTCTCCGTTTCCAATAATAACGTAGAGTATGTCGGGAATAGCTTTTTTGATGGCGTGTAATGCCCTGATGGTATTGTCGTGCCCCTTGCGTTTTTGAAGCCGCCCGACGGTGATCATGACGGTTCTGTTGCCCCATCCCAGTTCTTTCCTTACCTTTTCGGACGGCTTGGCTGGCACGAAATACTCGGAATTTACTCCGGGATGGACAATACGGATTTTGTCGGATGTTGACGGATAATAATCGATCATCAATCTTTTTGTATTTGCGCTGTTGACTATAATGCGCTGAGCGCCGTTATAAACCAGTCTGGACATGAAAAACAGTTCACGGCTCGCGGCAAGAGTTTGCAGTTCTTCGCCGTGCACATAGGTTAAATAGGGACGCCTGAATAATTTGGAAGCAAGCCAGCACAAAAAGCCTTCAGGAAGATTTCGCGCGCTGTGAAGCGCTTCAATCTTTTCCCGGCGGATCATACCGGCAAGTTTAAAGAACAATGTTGTGTATGCGTATAGACCTGAAAAAGATAAAATGCCCCATGAAGGAATTTTGAGATGCCAGCGGTCAATGCTTAATTCAGGATGCTGTTTGTCAAACTGCTCCGCGTCAGGATGTGTGCCCCCCGCGATATAATAATCTTTCTTTGATAAGCGGGAATACACCTCAAAAAACCACCGTCCACTGCCTCCTGTGGTCGGAGGGAATATTTCTGATACTAACAGTGTTTTTTTAGTCATATGTCCGTGATTTTAAGTAAATGGATGTTTTGTAACGCAATAAAGCCTATCATTAATGAGCGCTTAAGACAATATTTAAGATTACCAATCGCCGCGCCGGCTGAACATTTTTTTACAATAATTGTCGGTACGAAATCGAAATCAGTATACTGAATACTTTTTATGCGTACTCTCTTGAATGCGGATAAATTCGGGGAAACTAAGCAGAACAAGCGAAGTGTGATCGGCAACTGCACTATCCTGTGTTATTGTTTGCTCCAGATACGCCTGTTGAGGTTCAGGTCTTCCACAATGTCGACAGCGAGTTTGAGATCCTCAAAATATTCCTGTACCAGCTTAAAGTTGAGCAGTGTGCGGAACAGTCGCGGTTCCAGCATATTTTTATTTGTAGTCAGTGCGATGTACAACCGTGAGTTGACAAATGACAACGCCAGTTTTTTGCGGGATTTCTCCCGAAAATCGCATATTCGTTTCATTAAGCTGGTGGAGAGGATATAGCGCGCTTCTATCTGATCTGTCCCGTATACCGCGAAATGTTTTTCAAATTCAGGGTCTTCCAGCTTAATCAGTTCAGGGCGCGAGATATTCCATGACTGAAGCATTTTGCCGAGCCCCTTAAACAGTTTTTCTGCGGTATCAGGCAGAACGAGTGTCCTGCCTTTGAAATCTTTATTGAAATCAGCGATAAAAAAAAGCCCTTTGAAAATAGTGTGGTAACTTTTTCTCCCTTTATTATCGCGGGTTTCATATTCTGCGTTGATTTCAGAGAACTCGATGTTTGTTTTATCAAGAATGCCCCGTACATAGTCTTCGCCTTTGTAGCGGTCGGGTTCCCTTAGAAATATGCCGCTGTTCATGAATTCGGAAGATGTCACATAATTCGATTTATTATAACTGAGGTTCGGATCGATAAATTCTACTATCTTATGGATGACAGTATCTTTAAAGGTGCTGACATACCCTCTGGTCAGAAGAGAGAAGATAAGAAAAATCACCGCGATCGCAATGACCACAATAAAAATAAGGGCATTGCTTCCTTTGTCACTGAAAAACAGCATGACTACAGCTATGACTGCGAGTAAAGGAAGAAGTACTGCGAAGACTGTGGACAGCGTTTTTTTTCGTTTGGTTTCGAGAACCTCTAAGTCTTTAATAAGCTCTTCGTTATAAAATTTCTGAAGATCTTCGATGGTTTTCATTATTATTCAAACAGCTGGTTCACATTAACGTTTGCCCGCTCTGTTTCAGGTATGGCGAAGAACGGCTTCTGTTTGTATTTCATCATGGATGCCATAATGTTTGTCGGAAACATTTCCACCGCATTGTTATAGTCTGTGACTGTGGCGTTATATGCTCTGCGCGCGGCTGAGATCTGTTCCTCAACTTCGTTAATCGCGCCTTGGAGCTGGAGGAAATTCTGATTCGCTTTCAGGTCAGGATAATTTTCAACGGCAACCATGATTCCGCCGAGGGCGCCGGTGATTTTGTTATCGAGGTCGACTTTTTCTTCATCGGATATATTCGGGGAAATGGCTTTAGCCCTGAGTTCGGTTATTTCTGTCAGGGTACTTTTTTCATGTTTCATATAATTTTTAACGGCGGCAACGAGATTAGGGATCAAGTCGTATCGCTTTTTGAGCATGACGTCGATGCTGGCAAAGGTGTTGTTTACCTTATTTTTTTTGCCGACAAGGCTGTTGTACATGATAATGATGAACAAAACAGGCACTGCTATTGCCGCAATAATAATCCACATAATCATTTCTCCTTAATTGAATGGATATGTATCGACTGCGTGATTTTTACTATAATGAATTTTACAAAAATATAAAATAGTTAATTTTTTTAATTGATGTTACGTTTTTATTCTGTGCTTATGCGGAAATTTTACAAGCCCTATTGATCGTCATGCTCTCGGCTTTCTGTCATGAATATCAGGAAATGATACGGCTTCACGGTGATGCGCTGTCCCACTCCGACAGTGGATGATATTCCTGATCCTGATGCCATCCAGCATTCCTCGTATGAATCGAGCAGTTTGATGCTGGTTTCCTGCGCCTGTTCAAGGGTAATGGAATAGTCCTGATTGCTGAAGTTCATCAGAACAAGGACATGTTTTGCCTCGTCCCAACGGTGCATGAGCACCACAGCTGTATCGGGAATTCGTTCCACATGGAGCTTTTTTTTGGTCAGGATTGACAGAGCCGGGAGTTTTTTGCGCAGTTCCAGCAGTGCCTGATAATATTCGTGTAATGCCTTGTTCCGTGTCTGCGATAACCTGTCCCAGTACAATTTTGAATGCTCGAAAGCCGATTCGCTTTGCGGGTCAGGAGGTTCAGTTGTCCAACCGAATGACTTGAAATCTTTTTTCCGTCCTTCACGCACCGCATTGATGAGATGTTCGTCGCTGTGGCTGATGAAATAAAGGAACGGCGACTCTTCGCCGTATTCCTCACCCATGAATAGGAGCGGGATAAACGGGCTGGTAATCAGCGCGCCTGCCGCCAGTTTCAATGCTTCGTAGGACACAAGAGCTGACAGCCTGTCACCGGAGTGGCGGTTGCCTGTCTGGTCATGGTTCTGGATATACGCCACGAATTTTTGCGGGGGAATATCTTTAGATGAACTGCCGAAGAACCGTTTGCGGTAAACTGAGTATTCCCAAGAGTACACAAATCCTTCACGGATTGCTTTGACAAGGTTGTCAATCGTCCCGAAATCAGCGTAGTATCCTGTTTTTTCTCCGGTGAGCACTGCATGCAGAGCATGATGGAAATCGTCATTCCACTGGGCATGGATACCGTATCCGCCCTGTGCTTTTTCCCTGATAACCCGCGCGTCGTTCAGGTCGCTTTCCGCTATCAGGTACAATGGTTTGTCAAGGTCTTTGCTGAGTGTTTTCGTGTGTTCCGCCAAATCTTCAAGAATATGTTTCGCGCTCATATCGAAAATACCGTGAATGGCGTCTATGCGCAGTGCGTCAATGTGATATTCCTGAAACCAGTACAGGGCGTTCTGGATGACAAAAGACCGTACCGCGAACGAGTATTCGCTATCGTAATTGATGGCGTCCCCCCACGGCGTATGATGCTTAGGTGTTGTATAATACCCAAACATTCCGCTGTAATTTCCTTCAGGCCCGAAATGGTTGTATACCACATCAAGCGCAACCGCTATGCCGTATGAATGGCAGGCATTGACAAGCCGTTTGAGTCCGTCAGGCCCTCCGTACGAATTCTGCACGGCAAACGGGTATGTGCCGTCATATCCCCAGTTGCGATTTCCCGGAAACTGGGCGACAGGCATGATTTGCAGTGCGTTAATGCCAAGGTCGCTCAGGTAGCCGAGTTTATCAATAACCGCGTCAAAGGTTCCCTCCGGCGTGAATGTTCCTACATGAATTTCGTATACTATGTATGATTCGAGCGGCAGGTTAGCCCATTTATGGTCTGCCCAGTGAAACCCGCCGTGATTGACCACCACAGAAGGCTGATGGACGCCGTCCTGCTGATAAAAAGAAGCGGGGTCAGGAAATGAACACGACTGGTTGAGCCGGTATTTATATGGCGAACCCGGTTCAACCTCTTCAATTACCCCGCGCCAGTACCCCAAGTCTGCGTACGTAAGCGGGACTATCCTGTTTACAGCGGTAAATTCAACGTCGACCTGCTCCGCTTTCGGAGCCCACACGGTAAATGAGGCCTTTTTATTGCCTATGTACCAGCATCCTACGGGAAAAATGTCGGATTTGATCACGTTTTCTGTCCTTCTTCCGCCTGAGGTGTTTTTTTGAATATGACCGCAGCCAGAGGTGGTAAAGTGATTGAAATGGAACGAGTTTTGCCGTGACACGGCACCTGCCGGGCTTCAACGCCGCCGAAATTGCCGATTCCGCTACCGCCGTATTCCCCAGCGTCCGTGTTGAGTACTTCATTCCAGTACCCCTTTTCCTCCACACCGATTGTGTAATTGTAACGGGGTACAGGAGTGAAATTGCAGGCTATGATCATATTGCTGTCCGGCAGAGATCCTTTCCTGACATAACTGATAATGCTTTTTTCGCAGTCATGGCAATCGAGCCATTCAAATCCGTTCGGGTGATTGTCCAGATCATACAGCGCTGATTCACGGCGATATATAAAATTGAGCTGGCTTATTAATTGCTGTAACCCTCTATGCAGAGGATACTGCGTCAGGTGCCAGTCGAGGCTGTTATCGTGGTTCCATTCGTTCCATTGCCCGAATTCAGCGCCCATGAAAAGGAGTTTTTTGCCGGGATGCGTAAACATGTACGCCATGAGCAGTCGAAGATTGGCGAATTTCTGCCATTCGTCTCCGGGCATCTTATTTATCAGCGACCCTTTGCCGTGAACAACCTCATCGTGCGACAACGCAAGCACGAAGTTTTCGGAGAAGGCGTACATTATGCTGAATGTCAGTTGTCCGTGATGGTATACCCTGTATATGGGGTCTTTTGACAGATACGCCAGCGTATCGTGCATCCAGCCCATGTTCCATTTCATGCCGAACCCGAGCCCGCCCAGATAGTTTGGGCGTGACACCATGGGCCATGACGTGGATTCCTCGGCAATGGTCTGTGTATCGGGAAATCGTTCGTACACCACTTCGTTGAGGCGGCGCATGAAATGAATCGCCTCAAGGTTTTCCCTGCCGCCGTACTCGTTAGGGATCCATTCTCCCTCTTTGCGGGAATAATCGAGGTAGAGCATAGAGGCGACGGCGTCTACCCGCAAACCGTCTGCATGGTAATTTTCCAGCCAGAACAAGGCGTTGCTGATAAGAAAATTGCGCACTTCGTTCCTGCCGAAATTGAAGATATAGCTTTTCCAGTCAGGATGAAATCCCTTGCGCGGGTCGGCGTGCTCGTAGAGGTGCGTTCCGTCAAAATAGATTGGGCCATGCTCGTCGGACGGGAAGTGCGACGGTACCCAGTCGAGGATCACCCCGATATCGTGCTGGTGCAGGTAATCGATCAGGTACATGAAATCCTGCGGTGTGCCGAACCTGCTGGTCGGCGCGAAGTATCCTACGCACTGGTATCCCCATGACCCGTAAAAAGGATGTTCCATGACCGGCAGGAACTCAACATGCGTAAACCCCATTTTTTTGACGTGCTGGACAAGATACGGCGCCATATCCCGGTACGAGAGGAACCCGTTATCGTCGGGTACGCGCCGCCATGAACCGAGGTGCACTTCATAAATGGATTGCGGAGCATGCAGGGAATTGTAATGCCTTCTCTTTTTCATCCATTCGGCATCGTTCCATTCGTACTCCAGATCCCAGACGCGTGACGCGGTGTTCGGGGATATTTCCCAGAACAGGGCATAGGGGTCGCCTTTATCCACTTTGTAATTGTTATGATGGGAGATTATATTATATTTGTAGCGCGTACCTTTTTTCAGGCCGGGTATAAACCCTTCCCATATCCCGGAACTGTCCCAGCGCACAGCCAGAGGATGGGACGTTTTTTTCCATTTATTGAAATCGCCCATAACGTATACATGTTTTGCGTTGGGAGCCCAGACGGCAAAATAGGTGCCTTCCGTTCCGTCAACGGTCATGGTATGCGAACCGAATTTGGTGTACAGATTAAAATGGCTTCCTTCCCGGAATAAATGAATATCGTATTCCGTAAAGAGGCTTACTCCATGAATAACATTTTGTTTATGTGCAGAAGACGGCATAATTCCTCCATTACAGTTAGAACGTACTTTTCATAATGTGATTAATTCCCCTGATCGGAATAATGGTCCAATCTGGGCGGTTATGCAGTTCATAACCGATTTCATACACCGCTTTTTCAATGAGGAATGCCTGAAGCAGTGCTTCCAGATCTTCGTGTATTTCGGGTATAAGTCCCGAATCCTGAATGGTATTCAGGTACCCGAACATAAACGCGCCGCTACTGAACCTGTGCCATGGTTCAATCCATTTTTCAATCAGAGTACGGTCTTCAGGGCGCACGGAATGCAGTAGAAACAGAGCGCTGTACGCCGCGTAATGAAAAGAACGTATCATCCCCGCCGTATCTTTAAGCGGGGAATGTTTTAACCGCCGTTCGCTGAGTGTGCGGGCGGGTTCTCCTTCAAAATCGATTATGACAAAATCCTTTCCGGTAAATAAAACCTGTTTGAGATGATAATCGCCGTGAATGCGGATTTTCATGGCATGGAACTTCTTTTGGTTAATCGTTTCTAGCCGGTTCACTATTTTTTGTTCGGAAGAGGCGATAGCCTCCGCTTCCTTTCGTATATTTTCAGGAAGAAGGGATTTATACTTTTTTATCTGCAGAAAATTGCGCCTGACAAGGCTCTGAATGGACTGGCACACGGAACGCTGGTATAGCGTGGAAAACGCCTGCGGCTGGAATGTGCTGTCTGTTATTTCAGCGAGCGCCAGATGCAGTTCGCCTGTTCGTTTGCCGAGGAGTTCTGCCATTTGAAGATACGCTCCGCCGAGCAGATCCTGCATGAATACCGGAACGTTGTCAGGATCCACATCCAGCATTGCCGGCAGTTCAAAGTCCATATCCGCGAGTTCATCTTTTCCAGACAGAACCGACTCGAAATACGCGGATACCGCGTCAACAGTATATGTCCACGCGTCGGCGGTGTGTTCCATGTACTTCTGAATGATCGCCACTGTGGCAGGTTCGTTGTCAGGTGTGGTGTATTCAAGCGCTCCAACGAAAGGCGGAATGTGCTCGAATCTGGTTTCAGTACTCAAGTGATGGGTGATGTCCAGTTCGGGATTTGTTCCTGTTTCAATACGGCGGTATAGTTTCGCGATAAGGCTTTTTCCATAAATGACAGATGAGTTATGCTGTTCAGCTTCAAGTGGATGCGACAAAGCATGAAAATTTTCTGATATGCCGGCGTGGGTGTGTTTTATGAGCGTCGAGGCGGTAAAGTCGCCCTGTTTCCCCCGGATTCGTTTTCTTGACAGAATATGTGTCAGAAGCGCTTTATGAAATGATTCATCGCATGTGCTGTCATAGATGATGCTGTCTTCGTTATCGATCATGATGGTTGTAATAATTCGTTTCGGATAGTCTTCAATAATGCGTTGTGCATCTTTCTGCGGCTGGAGCGATATTGGCAGAAAGTATGTGTCGGGACTTCCCTCATTGAAGCTGATGCTCAGGAACAGCAGGTGATATGCGGAGCTTTCGTGACGAATGATTGCGTCTTCCACGATATCGATTTTACGTATCGCTTTTTCCCGTGCTTTGAACCATGTACAGCTTTTCAGATAACCGGGAAGAATATCGGATGTCAGTTTTTGTTTGTGTCCTTCCGTGAGAACATTGCGCCATCCGGCAGTGGTAATTACCGGCATTGATGAACAGGTGGTACTGACATGGATAGATTCCAGTTCACGAACAAGTGAAATCCAATAATGAGCGTATGGGCTCATGGTTAGCACGTAGGGTTTGCGCCGTATGGGCGGAAACTCATTGAGGCTGAATACTTCAACAGGCTTATACCCTTCGTATTCAGCCAGATCAAGGTTGAGTACCTGTGTAAACCGCGACAGGTTTGCCACAACAAGAATTGTTTCGTTTTGGTATGACCGGGTGAATGCCAGTACTTTTCCGTTAGAGGGGATGAGTATCTTCAGGTCTCCTTTTACCAGAGCGGGCAAGCGTTTACGCATGGCAATAACCCGTTTCATCCACCAGAGCAGTGACGAGGGGTTTCTGTCCTGTGTTTCCACATTGATAGCTTCGTAATGGTATTCAGGGTCGGTTATAACCGGCAGGTATAATTGTTGCGGGTTGGTTTTGGAAAATCCCGCGTTGCGGTCAGGTGTCCATTGCATGGGAGTGCGTACGCCGTTGCGGTCGCCGAGATAATAGTTGTCGCCCATTCCTATTTCGTCACCGTAATAGAGAACCGGGGTTCCCGGCAGTGAAAAGAGCAGTATGTTGATCAGTTCAATTTTTCGGCGGTTGTTACGCAAAAGGGGCGCGAGGCGCCTCCTGATTCCCACGTTTATCCGTGCGCGGGGGTCTTTTGCGTACATCCGGTACATATAGTCGCGTTCTTCGTCAGTAACCATTTCCAGAGTCAGTTCGTCATGGTTGCGCAGGAATATAGCCCATTCGCATGCGGACGGTATTTTCGGCGTTGATTTGAGGATATCGATAATGGGAAAGCTGTCTTCCATCTGTACAGCCATGAACATGCGGGGCATAAGAGGGAAATGAAACGCCATGTGGCATTCGTCGCCGTTGCCGAAATATGCCGCCGCATCTTCGGGCCACTGGTTTGCTTCAGCGAGGAGCATTTTGTTTTTGTACGTTTGGTCGATATGCGCCCGTAACTTTTTGAGAAACTCGTGTGTTTCAGGCAGGTTCTCACAATTTGTCCCGTCGCGTTCAAAGAGGTACGGCACAGCGTCCAGGCGCATGCCGTCAACGCCCATTCTGAGCCAGAAATCGAGGGCGCGGAATACCGCTTTGCCGACAGCGGGGTTGTCGAAATTGAGATCCGGCTGATGTGAATAGAACCTGTGCCAGTAGTACGCCTGAGCGATGGAATCCCATGACCAGTTGGAGCTTTCGAAATCCTGAAAAATGATTCGCGCGTCTTTATACTTATCAGGAGTATCGCTCCATACATAAAATTCTCTGGCGTTGCTTCCCGGGCGGGCGCGCCGCGAGTTCCTGAACCATTCGTGTTCGCTGGATGTATGGTTAATGACCAGCTCGGTGATGACTTTAATGCCTCTTTTATGGGCGGCGCTGAGAAAATTTTTGAAATCTTTGAGCGTACCGTAATCAGGATGCACGTTGTAATAGTCTGCGATATCGTATCCGTCGTCACGGAGCGGCGACGGGTAGAATGGGAGAAGCCACAGGGCTGTTATTCCCAAGCTTTGCAGGTAATCGAGTTTTTCGGTCATTCCTTTGAAATCGCCGATACCGTCGTCGTTACTGTCAAAAAATGCCCTCACATGGGTTTCGTAAATAATGGCGTCTTTATACCATTGGGGGTCATCATCGGACTGATGGTCTTTTTTTGCCACGAGTATCCTCCCTGTCGCAGTCGAATTATATCTATCTTATAATTAAAAGATTATTCTTTACAATATTAAAAGTTCCATACCTGTTCAAGGAACTGAAAATCAAACACTAGTGTACACTGTAAGATGACCTTTCACATCACAGGGTTTTATGTTTTTGCTTTTTTTTTGAAAAAAGTGTAACATTTTTTGTTGTTATTTGTCTGAAAATGTATAAGGATTCATATATCCTGAAACCTGCATAGGGTCGATTGTTGATACTACTTATTAAACCGGAATAGGTGTTTTGATGGGTGCGGCATGTTTTGAGTCGGATGATATAGAGTTTTCCGGCGATAAGAAAAAATGTATTTCAGGCAAGGATGAAAAAGGAAAACATAAGTGCTGGGACTATCAGACCGGCTCGTTTTGCGACGGTTATTCATGTGATGTTAATCTTTCCGAGCTGGTGATTTGTCAGACAGAAAGAACCGCGCATGTTATCCTCGACCGTCTCAAGAACAACAACATCAGCGCAATGAGTTATGTCCGCAAGAAAGACAAAAATGAATTATCGAAATCGATCAGCATTCTGGTTCTCGATCAATACCGTGAACAGGCTCTGCGGATAATCAGGAACCTTAAAAAGTCTCTATCCGATTATACTATTTGTGACGAGTAGCGGTGTTTATTTCCGGCAGTTTTTTCTATTCCTTTTTCTTTTTATATAACACGAAAGAGCCCATTCTTTTTTCCATTCTGTAACGGTTTTTCAAAAAAGCTTCAAATTCAGGATATTTTGCTATCTCGTTTGAGCCGAAAAACAGGTAATCCGAGGGAGAAATATCTATAATATATTCCGGCATGGATGTATTCAGGTCGGTGAACAGTTCGTCCCAATGCCTCTGCTGGATATTGTTCGGACGAGGCCCGTACGGGTAGGGGCAGATATCCCCGACAAGAAAGTTGCAGTGAATATATCGTGACGCAGGCCGCCTGCCGGACAGGTAATAAAGCTCCGGGCAAAAACCCCATACGAAAAGGGTGTCATCCTTTGTTGTTTGCGCGCGCAGGTATACGGCTGTGGTTTTAATCATTTCCCCGAGTGGAGCTCTGTCGATATATGTCACCAGTTTTTTTGAACCGGGCGGGAACCCCGTGTACTGTATAAGTGGGTAGAGCAGGCACCAGCCCAGCCCTAAGCCGCAAGTGACGCACATCGCCCACCGAACGTATGCCTGCCTGATGCGTAAAACCCCTGCAAAGATCCATGAACAGAATAGCCCGAACAAAACCGCGACAGCAGGAAACAGCATGATAAAATAATGCCCGGAGTAGTTGCCTCCCACATTGAGCCCCGCATAAGACACGATAGCGGTGACTATCCATAGCAGGGAGGCGTTAATCCTCTGTGATGATCGTATCTTTGTCCTGAAAAGAATAATTATCTGAGTTACGAACGCCAGAGCGGCAGATATATAGATCGGCTCCAGATGCATTGCCCTAAACCGTATGCGCCCGAGCGCCCATATGAATGAACCCTGTTCCGATGCGATGCCTTTGTTCACCAACAGCCAGTTATAGAGTACGGAATATGGAGAATCATTCAGCGAAAAAACAAGGATGACAGGCACAATAACGCATAGGAAACCTACAGCGAGCGCACTATATTTTTTCATTATTTCAATCAGCGAATAACGGGTATAAAACGACTTGTCGACAGCGATGATAAAACAAAATGCCGGGATCAGGAACGCTCCCTGCTGTTTTATCAGCATACTGCATCCCGCTCCGGCTCCGGCAAGTACCAACCCGCCCAGCCGGGAGCCGGACGAGCAGAACGCCAGCCATGCCGCGAGCCATGGCGCCATCATGAAAAGTTCAGTGTTTGCCGCGTAAAAATTCGATGGGGAAGAAGACAAGCTCGGTAATAAAAGGTATGTTACAGCTGAAATAACCGCTGGAAACGGCGACTGGTTTTTTCGTACCAGAAAAAAGACCAGCCATCCGCCGAGTATATGAGCTACTGCCGCGGCTCTATGCATAACAGAGAGGTCGGCGTGCCTGGTTACGTGCATAATGAATGAGTAAATAAGAAAAATACCCGGAGGTTTGTTGTCTCGGTACGCGAAATCGCCTGAAAGGAATTTTTTTGCCGTTTCAATATAAAACGCTTCGTCGACAATCAGAACCGGGACACCAAAATAGCGGCTGAACAGGAACCATGACAGCCAGCTTGCCGCTGTCAGTATGAGGAAATAGAGTAAGTGACGCATCAGGTGCCTGTTGTTTATAATCATCAGCCGTGTGTGGTTATATTTATGTTGTATCGTTTTTTATGGCATTATAGTATATTACAGTATAGTATGGTCACGAAAAATATCGAACACCGGAATTTTTGTTACGCAAATAAATGGTAAAAGGAGGTTGCCCATGACAGCAAAACACGGATACGGTATCTGTCTTACAGGATGTATAGCGTTGATAATGATGGTAACCGGATGCGCCCATACGCCTTCCGCAACGGCGCCGGACACGGTCATGTCGAAAGCCGGCACGATAAAACAGCTGAGCACGTTTGTATCCGCGGTTAATTCCGCGGGGCTGGCAGAGACACTGCAGGGCGCCGGCCCGTTTACCGTATTCGCACCTGTCAATAAGGCGTTTGAGGCTCTTGGTGAGGAAAAACTGGCAGAACTGATGAACGCGGAGAACAGTACAGTTCTTTCCGGCGTGCTTTCGCGGCATGTCATACCTGAAACGATAGTTGCTGACGACATACAGGGCGTTCTTCGGAAGCCCACGGCTAATGGACAGGAAGTCACGTTGTCCGTGTTCAAAGACAGGGTTATGGTGGATAACGCTGACATCATCAAAACAGACATTAAGTGCTCAAACGGCGTCATTCACCTGATTGACACGGTTATCCTGCCAGCGGCAGAGGAACAAGAGGAAGAAGAGAAAACAAACTGAGGTTCTCTAATCGTTATCTCTTTCAGCAATAAGGTAATCTGATACAGGAACCACGCAGACATTTCCCAGTTTCTCTGTTTCGAAATCAATATCCGCCTCTTTAAGTGCGGCAAGGAACTTTTGTATAGGCTTTTCATGTTTGGTGACGGTGGATATGGTTTTGCAGAATTTCTGCCTGCCCGACAATGAACTGCCGAAATCCGCGAAAATGGATAAAGACGCGCTGAGATGTTCCTCGTTGGTTGATGCGTCCTGTATCACAAGTTTATGTTCAAAAAGGTGTGTCATTGCAAGTACAACCTCGGTCAGGTGCGTATCTTCAAATAGGTTTACTATTATCAAGAACATGGTGTCAAGGCTCCTTTCACTGGTGAACCTGTGGTTTTCGTGTCTCTCCGGCTTTTATCAGACTCATTTTGGTCAGCAATGGGCCGATTACTTCTGTTAATATGGTGGTAAACAGAAGGATATTCATGGTCGTTGTCGCTATATATATGCCTTGTTCCCCAAACGCTCCGGTACCGAATTCCTGCTGAATCGTCAAGGCGAGGGCTACCCCCACGCCGACCTGCGGAATAAGGCTTAACCCGATGTAACGGGTAATAAGGGGCGGCGCTTTGCTTATATACGCGCCTCCCATGGCGCAGAATATTTTTCCTACAGTCCGGGCGACAAAATAGAGCAGTCCCATCAACCCGATGCTCGGCAGAAGCGTGATATCAAGATTCGCTCCGCCCAACACGAAGAATATGGCGAAAAACAGGGGCGCTATGCCGCTGATCGTCTGGTGCAGTCGTTTCTTTATGGATGGATACATATTGACCGCGACGGCGCCGAAACACATATTCGCCATGATCGGCGATGTATGCAGTAGTTCCGCCAGCCCGATACAGACAAATAACCCGATCGCCAGCAGGAAAAGAAGTTCTTCCATATAATCAGCTTTTTTCAGCGGGCGTATCAGCGCGAATCCCACAACCGCGCCGATAAGAAGCGCAAGGGATATTTCCATGCCGACTTTTCCGATCATTGGCAAAAAATGTAAACTTTCGTGCGCAAGTGAACCGCGCAGTACGGTTGCCGCGAATACAAATATGATCAGCGAGATGGCGTCGTCAATACCGACAACAGCCAGAATTGTGGTAGTCAGCGGCCCGGACGCACGGTATTCGGAAATCACTGATACCGTCGCGGCAGGCGCAGTCGCTGAAGCGATAGCGCCAAGAAGCAATCCCAAAAGCATATTTGACGGGAAAAAAATCGCGAAGAGCACAAATACCAAAATGAATGAGCCGATCGCTTCACTAATCACAATTGCCATGATGCTTTTGCCCAGCTTTCGTATAGATTCCCACAACAGTTCCGCCCCGATGGAAAACGAGATAATGCCCAGCGCCACGTCCGCGAGTATGGACAGTTTATTAAGCACAGGCGGTGTCAGCAGGAACGATGAAAGGGTATTCTGCACGGTTGAACTGAAACTGAATAACGAGCCTCCAAGTATCACTCCGCCAAGCACATACCCTGTCACAGCCGGCAGTTTCAGTTTTAGTATTAAATAACGCATAACATATGATACGACAAATATTAATGATAAATATAGAAATGTATTCATGGCATCAATACGCACTCAGTATGTTATAGGCATCTCCAGCGGCAGAGCAATCAAGCAGTTGCTGTTTCAGATTGTCATTTTTTAATAAAAGAACGATCCGCGCGAGTATTCTGAGGTATTCCTGATGCAGTGCTTTGGGTACAACGAGCATAACGATTATGTGGACAGGCTTGTCGTCCATGCTGGTATAATCAATTGGTTTTTTGAATATGCCGAACGCCATGCGCACGGTTGACACCGCGTCGCTTCGTACATGAGGCACGGCTATGCCTCTGCCTATGCCGGTACTCATGATGGCTTCACGCTCGAAAATTGCTGAAGTGATATCGGCTTTGCGGGCAGTGAGGTCGTTGTTGGCGGTGATAACATCAATCATCGCTGTCAGAGCTGATTTTTTGTCGGGTAAATCAAATAAAGCGACTGATTCTTTTTGCAGGTAGTTCGTAAGTTTCAGCATTGCGGTATCCTCTGTTACAAGTCTTAGGGTTTAAGCCGAATGAAACGGGATCAACAGTACTCCCAGAATAGCCTGTATGACAAGAAAAGCGAGAAAACCAAGAACACAAACGCCGACCGCCCTGCCGGTGCTGGTATAATCCAGCGCCTGCCGAACTGCAATGACCGTTGCCACAATCATCCAGATTCCGGCGGTGAAAAATACAAGGGCGTTTAAAGGGGGTATTATGCCCAGTACGCAGATCACACCCGGCGCGCTGGCAAATCCGATACAGCGCAATAACTGGCCGTAGTCTGCCGAGGTCTGAGGTTCAGGGAGCAATTTTGTCCCTACCAGAAAAATGACGTATGACCAGACGAACCACGCGATAAGCGATATTATCAGGGTGCCTATCATTGTGCCGAACCCGACATACAGGTTTCCTATACCGGACGCGATGCTGGAAATAGCCACGACGGCAAGGGCTGGTTTAAAGGCGGTTGTGTCTGCTTCAACCTCTTCATAGAGAGTCACATCAAGTTTAGCGGCACGTATCATGCGCTGGATAAGGTCATTCATTGTGAGGCCTCCTTTGGTGGATATTTTATGCTTAAAACTATGTATATAGCGAAAAAGAGAATAACATGGTATCAAAATCGGGTGAGCTGGTGTAGAAAAAAATATGGAAATAATAAAAAACCGGACGCAAAACGCGTCCGGCCCAATAAAGGAGAGAGACATTATTGCATTAGCGGCATTTGGGTTACATGCGCTATCATTGCCTCATAAGTATAGACTACCTTTATGCCGTTTTATTTCAATTATTTTTACAATAAGGAAAAAAAGGATGCTATATCAGTTCGGACACATGAACGGGTAATGTTACGGTGAATACGCTTCCTTTGCCCGGTGTGCTTTGTGCCTGAATTGACCCGCCGTGCAGTTCTACGATTTCTTTTGCGATAGGGAGCCCGAGCCCTGTTCCTTCCTGGCTTTCCGCGGTAATGCGCTCGAATTTGTCGAATATGCGGGGCAAATCCTGCGGTTCTATTCCGGGGCCGGTGTCCGCGAACTCCAGTGTCATGAAAGAATCGGTACGGCGGATGGTAATATCGATCCTGTCGCCGGGGCGGGTGTATTTTATAGCGTTGCTCAGGAGGTTTATCACAACCTGTGTGATTTTGTCGGCATCCGCGTCGACTGTGGGGTCTTCCGCCTCGGAATGCGTGCTTACGGTGAGTTTCTTTTCCTCTATGGCGGTGGCATACATGGATAAAACATCGTTTATGATGTCTGACGCGTTGATGCGGGTGTGATGAATGGTGATTCTGCCGGATTCGATTTTTGAAAGGTCGAGCAGGTCGTTGATCAGGCGGATCAGGCGGTCTGTATTGTTTCGTCCGAGTTCCAGCATCCGCCGGTCGCGAGGTTTGATAGCGTTGGCGGTGTCGCGCTTGAGCGTGATATTGATGGATTCTCGAATCACGGTCAAAGGGTTTTTGAATTCGTGCGATACGTCTGAGACGTATTCCGACATAAGCCGGTTCAGCTGTTCCAGCCGGGCGTTCTGTTCGGACAGTTCTTTCAGCAGGCGTTTCTGTTCCTGTTGAGCCTTGTGGCGTTGTCGTATATGTAATATCAACGGACAGAAAAGGAAAAGATATAAAATAGGTATAACCATCAGCATAGTGAGCAATGAATCGATAAAGGCGGTTATTATCGGTGAGAAGGGCGGCAGTAATCCTTTGCGTATTAAGAGCGCGGATATGGTCTGAGCGCCGAAAATAGAGACCACAACCAGAATCAGCAGGTAGACGGGCGACTGGTATATTCGCGACATACGGGCGTCTTCCTCCGGGGCAGTTTCCTGACGAGGCGCGGAAGATACAATCAGCATGGTCAGGACAAACACAATGAAAAACAGTACTTTCAAGAGGTGCGTATATACACGGTACCGCAGGCGGGACAATGTTTCAGTGATATCTTTGAGCGTAAATGATTCCACATCAAAAAGTATACTGGCTGTTTCGCCTGAAACGAGCCACCATTCGTTACTGTGCGTTTCCAACACCCCTGAGCTGGAGCTCAGGACTGTTTTTTCGATCAGTTCCCGGGTTTTGCTGACCGCAGGAGTGTTGAAATGCGATATGAAATAGTTTTTGATCTCGGGCTGTGACCAGCTCACAAACCGTTCTATATTGTAATTGAAGACACTGGTCAACGATGCGAATGCCTGCAGTGTCTGATTGGTGAACCCGTTGCTGTCTATAACGGCGAGGAGCATCATCCGTGCTTGCCCGAGGAGTTCTTTTGCCCGTGTGAGGAAAATTAACGAATGGAACTTTGTTTTCAGTTCGTTATCCTGTGTTTTTTGTACCAGCGATACAATACTGTTATTGAACTCCTCGATTATACGCGAGTAGTTTTCGGTGACAGCCAGAATTGAACCGCTGGAAGGGGGGAGCGACGCGATATTTTGCCGTATTGAACTGATTTCCTTTCTCAAAGCGTCCAATGCGGGATTGGAGCCCAGCTCGTCCAACAGCTTGTCGGTCAGTGCGTATTTATCGTTCAGAAATTTTTCATCGCCGGGAATGTTTGGTGATAAGAATGCCACTGAGGCGGCCCGTTCCTTCTGAAGCGCGTCAATAATTCGGGTAGAAAAAATTACCTGACTGATCTGTTGCTCGACAATATGAGCGTACTGCGCGCTTTCAACGATACCAGTAACATAGGAAACGGCAAGAAGCCCTGATACGGCAAGCAGTACGGCAATAAAAATTAATGAGAGTTTCGGCCGTTTAAATAATTTATTTAAAAAATCCATATATATGAACCTGTTATGAATGTTTCCCCTAGTTATATTTCGGAAAAAACGGAATTAAGTATACTATTTTATGAAAGTTCAGACAAGAACAGGTTAGGAGTATCCGGCTGATCTTATTTGAACGGCAGGGTAAAACAGAATTCGCAACCTTTATCAATCCCTTCTGACTCAACCCAAATTTTGCCGCCGTGGAATTCAATAATACGTTTTACCAGAGACAGCCCTACGCCCGTCCCTTCACTTTCATTGTTGAGTTTATTGAAGAGCCCGAAGATCGTTCCGAAATACTGTTTTTCAATGCCGATTCCATTGTCGCTGACAAAAATAATGTTTTCTTTGCCTGTACTGCGCATCCCGATAGTGATTTGCGGGTGTTCAACTCCTTCAGCAAATTTAGCCGCGTTATCAATAAGGTTGACCATAACCTGCACCATGCGCTGTCTGTCACAGGTTACGGTGGGCAGTCCCGGCGCGACGGAGACAGTTACTCGGTGCGATGACAGCCTGCCTGAGGTGAGTTCAATGGCTTCGTCTACAATGGCATTCATAGAACATTCTTCCGAAGGATTAACCAGCCTGCCGATGCGCGACAATTCCAGCAAATCATCGAGCAGTTTACGCATTTTGCTCGCCGCGTTGGTGATGCGTACCAGCATTTCATGCGCATCCTTGTTTTTCGCGACAGCCGGGTTGCGTTTCAGGAACCCGACGAACCCTTCTATGGTAATAAGCGGGCTTTTTAAATCGTGTGACACGGTATACGTGAAATTTTCCAGTTCAGCGTTCTGGCGCTCAAGTTTATCAATAAGGAGATTGCATTGATCTTGTGCCTTTTTTTGTTCGGTAATGTCGTTCATGGTGAATATCATTCCGGCGGACAAATCGCCATGCACGAGAGATGCTGAACTTAGAAGGATATCGAGCAGATGCCCGTCTTTATGAACCATCTGAGTCTCAATTTGACCAAACCCGGTTTTCAGTACATCCGCGTGTTTTTCTCTTCCGACGCGAAGGTATTCTTCTTCTGATGGATACAGCATTCGCGCGTTTTTATTGACAAGTTCATCGGGGGTGTACCCGACCATCTGTGCCATCCGATTGTTTACCCATTTAAAGATACGGTTGGTGATTAAACCTATCCCGATCGGAGCGGCTTGAAGGATTGTTCTCAGTGTTTGTTCGCTTTCCTTCAGTTTTTGCTCAGTGTTTTTCTGTGCGGTTATGTCTGTAATAAACCCTTCCAGATACAGGAAATTCCCGGTTGTTGAGTCAAATATGAACCAACCTCTTTCCCACACCCATTTTTCTTCTCCACCAGCGGTTTTTATCCGGTAAACGAGCTGGTATGGCTCATTTTTTTCTTTGTGTTTCTGAATGGTATCCCAAATATACTTCCGGTCATCGGGGTGAGTGATGTCGTTGTAAGAGACGGCATTGTTACCAAGCAGGTCTTCTTTCCTGTATCCGGTAAGGTCTTTACATCCATCACTGACAAATGTCATTGTCCATGAATGGTCGTTTTTGCATCTGTATACCATACCTGGAAGGTTATTGAGCAGGAGCGATATTTCCTGTTTGCTGTTTCTGAGCAGGTTTTCTGCCTGCCGGCGTTCGGTGACGTCGATAAAAGATCCAAGGATACCGATCACTTCACCTTTTTCATTCAGTACGGCAGTTTTAGTGGTTCTTGCTATTTTTATTTGCCCGTCCTCAAGGAATTCATCATCAAACTCCTCGGTTGTTTTTTCCGCCATAATCCGCCTGTCGTCAGAGCGGTATTTTTCAGCGAGGTGTTTCGGCATTAAATCGCAGTCGGTCTTACCAGCGATTTCAGCAGGCGATACATTCATCAAGCGGGCGAAACTTTTACTGCAAAATACATACACGGAATGCGTGTTTTTATAAAACATTTTAATGGGCACGTTTTCCATCAGCAGTTTGTACTGAAGCTCAACATTGCGTTTCAGGTCGGATCCCTGTATATTACAGGAAAATTGATCGGTCAAAAGAAACATGACCACAATGAACATGCTGGCGGCGGAATACTCAAAGTAGGCGTTTCCAGTCAACACGCTGAGATGAAACGCGAAGTACGCCGCCGATCCTGCGGCAACCATTGAAAATGCCGAAAGGAATAATATGCGCATAAATTGTCGTTTATATACGGATTTGGAAAAGGTGACGTAAATAAGGAAATAATATGATGCAAATACAGGCATAATCAGGGCGTACAGCAGTATATTCCAGCCGAATGCAGACCCCTGACCTGACTGGTTCGCAAACAGCGCGTTGCCGGGAACGAGCATCGCAGACAGAGCGGACAGGCATAACAAAACCGTTAAAAGTTTACTCGCTTTTCGGTATAAGTCGAGGTTACTTGAAAACCGGTAAATAAACCAGATGAGCGACACCGGAACAAGAAGCACCGATACCAGCTGTATCCTGTGCCAGAAATATGGAGTACCTTCATTTACAGGTGAGTTTAATTTAATTGACGCGGCATTATATGCAAATAAAAGGACAAAAAAAGCCGCGGCGGAAATGAGATGCTTGCAAAAAGGAACCTTTACAAGAAAGAAAAACAGGTAAACAATGAGAAATGCGGATAGAACCGCTTCACATTTAATCAGATATCCATACAACTCCATGCCGGTCTCCGATAGAAATATTTGGTGCGCTGAAAAAGTCTATCAATTTCTCCTTAAGCTGTCATCATGAGGATCGTTAGCGGCGTGGTGATCTCAAAATGAATCGAGCTGAGATTGCCGCAGACACTTCGGGCTTCGCAATGACATTTTTTTGTGACTTTTCATCGGTCCCATATTTTAATTGGATGTTATCAATATACTGTAACAATAGCACAGTTTAATAAGAAGGCAAATAGAAATAAACCGGTTATCATGCATCACAAGCGAATAATAATGCCCTGACATAAAAACAATAAAATATTTATTATTGCCTGCTCTTGCCGCTGTGAGAGTTATGTGCCGATGGATGATGTGCGTTAGTATGCGGTAATTTTGTATAATCGTTTATTTGCTTCATTGAGAGGCAGTCTTGCCGGAACAGAAGTGTCGTCGCCGTTATCTGTGTATGATACAGTATCTGACTGAAACACCAGTTCGTCCGACGATAGCGTTACTTCATGCCAGAACTCGTCAAATGAATCTTTCCATGACATCCTGTAGCTGGCAGTAGTTGCGCCTACCCAGCAGAGGGTGTTTGTCCGGGGATTGATGTAAACCATTGTAAAAAAGGATATATTGTCATTCGGATTCGTGCCTGCGGTGATTTCGTCGCCGTCTTTAAACCCGTCGTTATCGGAGTCATCGTTGTTGGGGTTGGTGTTGAGGCTGTATTCCCGCAGAGCGGTGAGCCCGTCAAGGTCAGTGTCGGATTCAGCGTCGTTATCGCGGGGGCTGAGGGTATTCGCGAGTTCCCAGCCGTCGGGCATGCCGTCTGAGTCGGTATCAGGGTTAAGAGGATTGATTTTTTGCGCGAATTCCATGTTGTTGCTGATGCCGTCGTTGTCATTATCGTCCGACGGGTCGAGCTGTATCTTTATGGCAGTGCCTACCGAGTGGTAGAGTTCGTCAATGGCGATCTGCATGATTGCCGCATCGGATGCCGGGCTCAGTATGCCGGTATATTCGTACCCGAGATTGCTGGTTACCGTAAACACCCCGTTGTCAGAAGCGGAAATGACTGCAGATACGGTCTCGCTGGTATACCCGTAGTAGTCGTTGGATACAAGGCAGGTTCCGTCATTAAAAACTACCGCTAACCCCCATGCGGTGTAAGGCGCTCTGGTGTTATCGCCTGCCGCGAACGCCTGGAATTTCCAGCACCCTTCAAAATCAGCCAGGGTTTTCCCTGACGACCGTTTTACCAGAATTTCATAGAAAAGTTCGTTGTCTGAAGCATCCCTGTCAAAGCGCATTAACATACCGCCTTCGCCGATAAGGAATTCTCCGACGCCTGTTACATATATGGTGGAGGTAGAGGCGTTAAGAGTGTATGTTGATGCCCCTGTTTCCGTGTCGCCGAAATCAGGTGTAACGCTGTATGTGAGAGAACCATCCAGCCCCAGAGTGACGGCGCCGTTCATGGATGAACTCCACATTTCATCACTGCCCACGCCGGAATAATGCCCGAAAATAGAGTACTCGCCCGCGATTTCCGCAATAGTGGGCGCAGTCTTTTTCTTGAGGCTGTATGTTATGTCAAGTATTTCATCCACACCCGGGTCGCGCATAACAAATATGGCGAGCCAGTCGTTCGCTATCCCTATTTCGTGATATGTCTCGTTATCGAGCTCTACAATGAGGTTGAGCCATCCTTCGCTGTCATAAAACGTGTTGGTGATTGTCAGGAACGTTTGAGATGGCGGATCGTCCGAGAAGTTGAGCGTCAGCACCATGCTTGAACCGGATATGTACTGGTCACCGATGGCTGTGTACGGTTCGTACGGATATGGCGAATGACTGCTGAACCCCCCGTAAAAATAACTGCCGTCCAAGTTGATAGTATCGTCCGCCCTGAGCGAGCCTGAAAATATGACTGCCGCGAGTGTCAGTAATAACGCCAGATGTATTATTGATCGCATGGATTGCTCCTGTCCTGTTGTATATCATATAAATTTAGAACGATGAAAAAGTCACAAGAGAATGTCATTGCGAAGCCCCAAAGGGGCTGTGGCAATCTCAGCTTTATTCATTTTAAGATCACCACGCCGCTAACGCTCCTTGTGATGACATCTTAAAAGAGGAACTTAGAATCTTTTTCAGCACTCCCAAATTGTTTCAGAATAGGCAGAATTTATACAGTATTTGTAAAATTATGTCAACCGTATATATGTGTTATTAACAAATTTGGCAGGAATAGCCGGGAAAATGTATTTCTATGGGAGGATTTACTCAATTGATCTGATAAACAAAGCCTGCCCTGCCTGCTTAACAGGGTGTTCAGGCAAAATAATCCCCCGCTGATTGCGAAAAGCGGGGGATTATTTTCATAAAAAATTATACGTGTTTCCTGATGCGTTTAGCCAGCCAGAAAAAGCCGCCCATGCCGAACAGGATCATTGCGCCCGGTTCAGGAACTGTCGACAACTCAAATGCCAGGTCGCGCGGTTCGCCGCTGTCTATTGGCGCCCATCCCTGCGGTGTACCCGGCGCCAGCATGACCGCTGAATCGTTCCATTGTGTTTTAGCGGTATGCCATCCCCATGTAAACATTGGCTGTTGAGCGTAAATAGCGGAAATATCCAGCCAGTAAATCTGGCCTTGCTGTTGTTGCCAGTACTGATGAAGGTCGAAATTGTACTGGAATACATGCTCGAAGATACCGCCATGGTCTATTGTACCGAAATAATTGACGGTATACTCCACCTTTGATGCTTGGTCAGTTGCCAGCAATCCCCCGGGATGGCTGTATGGACTGTTAGGCCCGGCAGGGACATCTGTGTGAAAACTGAAATCGAAAAAGTCAGGTTGCGGCGCTAACGCAGGATCAGGCATTGGGAGATCCTGTTGCCAGCCGATTAATGATCCCCACCAGTGGATGTCTGTGATGTCCAGCCCGTTTTCGCACAGAAAATCGTCAGCCAGAATGTTTGGGTGCACATCAGGCACATCATACCCGCTCGCATCCATGTCGGGGAATTGCGACCATTTGTAGTATTTGCCCAGTGGGTCGGCTCCGGCAATGGAAGCGATTGAAAGAATGATGCATGTGATGAAAATCAGCCTTTTCATGGTTTCCTCCTTGTTGTTGCAATCTATGTAGTCATCTCTCCGTTTTGGAGAAGCCAGAAACAGCTTATAATATGATATTATATAAAAAATATGTTATTGTTTGCAAATAAAAAAATAAATTAAAAAAATATATTTTGATGAATCTATAACAATATGAAGAACATCGGAGTTACAGAAATAATTAATTTATTTTATGAGTGTAAAGGTATGGTTTTTATTCTTTCATTGTTTCAATAAAGTAAAAAAATGATTATGTTTTTGATTATAAAGATATTACTGAATAAAAAATAAAAGTATTTGATTGAAATTCTGTGCTATGGCGGCAAAATTGACTTTACTATGTTATGTCCCCGCACCGTATTTCCTGTTGTCACTGTCAGAAAAACGGGAACATAGTTATTCTCTGCTTTGCTGTAATTGAGGAAAATTTAATCGGCAGTGTTGCCCGGTTTGATTATTTGAACGGGCAGGCCGCAATGCTGGACGAAATCGTTAAGCAGTTCACGATATAAGTAGGCGGCAACAGGGGTTAATAAAAGGATTTTGTTACCTGCGGCGTATCTTAAGGTATAATACGCTGATGCCAAGCAAGATAATTGAAACAGGCTCAGGAATCAGGTTGGACTCCTCACTCATAAAAGTGACACTCGGCTCAACCGGGACGTAGTCGCGGATCAATACGTAGTCCATGTACCACACCTGCTTGGTATGCTGGCTGTTGATCTTAAATGTGCGGGTCGCGATGGTATTTGTCGGAGCATCCGTGCTTTTCAATGCCAGAGACTCATAGCTGGAACCTGCGTAATACCATTCCGTGTTGTTATAAAAAACATCCTGAAACACTTCAAATTGCGATGTGGAGTGTGTCCAGTAAAATTGGAGCGGCGCTTCGCGGATATTGTTATTCACGGTTCCTGCCGGGTCAACGTCGTGGACCACTCTGTTGCCGGAACCCCAATCGTTATTCGCGGTTGTATCGGCAAGGGTATGGACATATAACTGTCCGGGGCTCAGCGCAGTGAGTTTCAGGGAATATTCGCGAACGCTATTGTGCTGGTAAGCGTCAGTATAAATAACCAGCCCGCCACCGTTTGTGTTTGGTATAACCAAAGATCCGTTTGACACGGAATAACTGCTGGTCGATCCATGCCAGTTGCTGGACAGCGAAGTGCCGCTGAACCCGTCATACATCATGTAAATGTTACTGTAATTTGTCGGAGCGGAGGTTGCTTCTGTGTTGCCGTAATAAAGGTAGTACTTCCCGGTAACAGTCGTATTCGCGGATTGCCCTTCCTGCATGGCAAACCATATTTCACTGCCTGACGAACCGTTGCGGATATGACGGTCAAGCTCTGTATATGTCGTACCGTCATGGAACACTACGCGCACGTCATTGTAATCAGCTCGTATTTTACCGTCCGTAACCAATGAACCAAGGTCAAGTGTGACTTTGGTACTGTAATCCGCTGATACCCCGTACCCGGCGGTGGTTATATCAAGAGCCTGCCTGTAATCGTAATCCGCATCCCACCATTCAGCGGAAAATGACGTGTTTGAGAACAGTGTGCATAGTGCTAAAAAAAGTGTGGTGGCAAATAATCTGGAATATTTCATCGATCAGCCTCGTTGTGCGCAGTTATATAATTTTCCTTCATATATTTAAATAGCATGATAAGTGTGAGTTGTCAAATTTCCATGAATATTTTTTATCAAAATAAAAAAACGATTTTTTTGGTAAAAAAACAATTGACCCGCAATAAAAGTTAGGCTATCCTAACAATATGCCGGTATAAACGAGTAACAAATTAAATTTTGGATGTGCAGGTATTCATTTTATTGGTTCTTTTTACCTATTATAATAAAGGCAGAATGGAGTACCATAAACAAGTATGGAGGATAATAATGAAGAAAAACATAATTTGTGCAGTTCTATTAATGTCGCTTTGCGGACAGCACGGTGTTTTAGCGGATGATGAGTGTCCCAGTGATAACGATGGTTACATCACATACGGATTGCCGTTCGTGAAAGATGTGGACAACGCGCTCGATACTGCGGGCGAGGCGGTTCCGATCGATTTCACCGCTGAAGCTATTTTCATGAGCCACTGGATAGACGAGGGCGCGAATGCCGCTCCTCATGACTGGAACGTCCACCAGTCATATACTGCGAGTATACCGATTGGCGATGTTGTGGCGGTTGGCTACAACTTTTTCAGCGCCTCGTTTACTGACGCGAAACCTGAGACGCTAGAGCGCGACCATACCATTTTTGCTGAGTTCTGCGTGGGCCCGGTTACTCTGGTGCCGATGTGGACGTATGTGGATATCCCTGAAGGCGAGCCTGATTCCGAAGAAGTCGGGCTGGAAGTGGCGATTGACACATTCCTGAACCCAACGTTTATCATGAATTATGATTATCACGAGGAAAAAGGATATTATTTTGAATGGTGCATATCGCATGGTTTTGAGTTTGGGAAGTATGGTGCGCTGGTGCCGTCGATGGCGTTGGGCATGAATTCCCGCAAAGGAGTTGACCACACCTTTCTGACGCATATTGATTTCGGGGTTGATTATACAGTGCCGCTCAGCAGGCACATGGCGGTCACCGGTTTTCTGCATATGACCAAAGGGCTTAAAGAGGAATACGATTACGAGGATGTTATTCCGTGGGGCGGTATGAGTCTGGTTTTTGAATTATAATCCTGAATTAAAGTAGGTTAACATAGAGCGTGCCGGATTGCGTATTCGGCACGTTTTTTTTCATTAGTATCAATATGTTAAATATTTATCTTTATTGCGATGTGTTTGAGTTGTGAAAAACGGAACCGGAAGTCTTCTCAAATACAGCGTTCACTCCTGGAATAATTCTCCAAAAATGATTATTGACAAATCTCCCACTAAAGATAAAATTGATAATGAAAACCATTTTCAATACTATCCTTTGCATGGTACATACTGCATGCGGAAATATAACATTTTTTTGTTTATTGGATAGAAGCGGCTCAAATAGTAAAAATGAAGAAGAGGTCATCCTTTGCGGCGAGGTTTTTTGGTTAATTTGCTCCAAAACCAGAATTTGCTTGAACATCAGACATTTACGGAAACTCTGATGTCCATATTTCATATGACTGAAGAATTAGCCGCGCGGAATCTGGTTAATCTTTCTCAGGAAGATAAATCCCATACCAAAAAAGATCTTGAACGCGCGTATAACCATCTGACTCACCAGTGGCTGAGTTATATGTATTATACAAGAGAGCATTATCCGTATTTCTTTTTATTCGCCATGCAGACAAATCCTTTTGATGAAAACGCGGCGTGGCTTGACAAGTGGTACGAAACGGCGGTCTGATGATTTTTCGCAAGGAGGCATGACTCTCCGCAGTAGACACATATAATCGTTTCTGATGCGGGGACGTCGTTGAAATAATAAGGTCGATTTTTACTGTCAAACGACAACGTTGAAAAATGGTTGATGCGAAGGGGGGATTAAAAGTGGAACAGAATAACTGTGAAAAAACCTATATGCCTGTCATCGGCGATGTTGCCCCGTCATTTGAAGCAGATACAACCCAGGGGAAAATAAAGTTCCCGGAAGATTATAAGGGGAAATGGGTTATACTGTTCAGTCATCCGGCTGATTTTACGCCTGTCTGCACGACGGAATTTATGACGTTCGCGTCTATGGAAAAAGAATTTGACGCATTAAATTGCAAACTTATCGGGCTTTCCATAGACAGCCATTACAGCCATATCGCGTGGTTGCGGACAATCAAGGAAAAGATCGAGTACAAAGGATTAAAGAATATTGAAGTGAACTTTCCCGTGATTGCCGACCTTAAAATGGATGTGGCGAAAAAGTTCGGGATGATTCAGCCTTCTGAAAGTGACGTGAGCGCGGTAAGAGCAGTGTTTTTTATTGACCCTAAGGCTAAAGTGAGGGCGCTTATGTATTATCCGTTGTCAACAGGACGCAATTTTCAGGAAATTAAGCGGATACTTATTTCCATGCAGACAGTGGATACGTATAACGTCGCCACTCCGGCGGACTGGCAGCCCGGCGATGACGTTATTGTACCGCCTCCGGGTAGTTGCGGTACCGCGAAAGCGCGAGTTGAAGGCGCTCAGAAAGAAGGCATAAAGTGCCTTGACTGGTTTATTTGTTTTAAGCCGCTTAAATTGAAATAATATGACCAAGACTTATTGTGACGAAAGGAAAACGATATTATGGGCACAAAAGGTAAGGCTATTGTCGGAGTAGATGTTGCGAAACTGCTGGATATGCTGAACAAAGCGTACGCGGACGAGTGGCTCGCGTATTACCAGTATTGGGTCGGCGCGAAAGTCGCTTCCGGCAGGATGAGAGGAATTGTCGCCGGAGAGCTGGAAGAGCACGCTAATGAAGAACTGGAACATGCGCAGAAGCTTGTTGAACGCATGATTACATTAGGCGGAACTCCGCTTCTGACACCGGAAGCGTTGTTGAAAGAGTCAGGGTGCGGATACGACGCTCCGACTGATCCATGCACCAAAACATTGCTCAAACAAAATATCAAAGGCGAGCAATGCGCCATCGCCACATACAGCAAACTCCTTGATTTCGTGAAGGATAAAGATCCTATCACCTACCATCTGGTGTTGGAAATCCTTGAGGATGAAGTCAAGCATGAGGAAGATCTGGAATCTTTGCTCGCTGATATGGCATAAAAAGTAAGTGTTAGTACGATAGTTTCCAGCGTGCCGTGCCGTGTGGTTCGGCACGCTTTTTTTGTGCGAAAAATAAGTCTGAAATTTGCTATATCTTTCTATATATGTTATAATTAATTGATAATATTTTTAATTCTATATATAGAAGGATTAGACAATGCGCAAAATAATCTTTTTCCTGTTAATATCCATTCTTTTTCCCTGCGCGGCATACTCTGCCGCCTATCACATAATCGACCTCGGCACTCTTGGAGGCACGAATAGCAAAGCTTACGCCATGAACGATTCCGGGCATGTTGTTGGTGAATCCACTAATTCCTCAGGTGAGAGACAGGCATTTTTATGGAATGGCACAACCATGATAAACATCGGGGCTGGACTAGGATATTCCGATACCGTAGCGACAGGTATAAACAATTCCGGCGTAGTAATATTTAATTCAATGACCTCACCAGTCAAAAGTTTGTACTATGACGGTACATATCATGATCCTGGAATAAATGGTTATACACGCGGGATTAACACGTCGGGTCAGATTGCGGGATATACTGAAAGCGATCAGGCATATCGATATAACGGAAACTTAACTTATTTTAGTCACGGGCGTCCGTGGGCAATTAATGATTCCGGTGTCATGGCAGGATACAACTGGGAGCAGGCAGCTTACTGGGATGGTTCTCAGCACAATATAGGTACGCTTGGCGGGACATCCGCTTGGTTCAGGGCGATAAACAACAGTAATGTGATGGCCGGAGCAGTGACTAACAACGGAACTGATTATACTGCAATGTATTATGACGGAACCGCTCATTTTATTGGTACTCTTGCCGATGATGTTAAATCCGAAGTGCGCGGTATAAATGACGATGGTTTATTGGTTGGGTATTCCAGGAATGCGTTAAACAATTCGACCGCTTTTCTATATGAAGATTCCACAATGAAAGACTTGAATGACCTTGTTGATAATGGAACTGGATGGTATTTACAGGATGCCTGGGATATCAATAGTTTCGGTCAGATCATCGGGTATGGTATCAATCCTGATGGTGAGACCCACGCGTTTCTGTTGACCGACGCTTCACAGTTTGCGGTACCTGAACCGATGTCGATCTTTTTGCTGTGTGCCGGACTATTCGGTACAGCTCTCCGCAAAAGAATGAGGAGTTAAGGCTTAATTTTTCATTCCTTTTTATTATTCGAATATAGATTGATACAGTAATGCTGTATGGTGTAATATGTCATTGGGTAAGCTGATCTGCATCTCCAATAAAACCATTACAGCAGAAAAGATGAAAGAGCTAATCAAACAAATTGTAACGATAATACTCTCAAGGTCATTCTATACACCAGTTGCTCTTTTACTGTCCGTCTTTCTTGTGTTAATTGATATTTATGTCGATTTGCCTCAGTGTCTTTTCTATATCCCCTTATTTTTCTTTTTGCTTCATTTCATTCTTTATAAGGGTAAGTTACGAAAGATGAGGAATTGGAAGCGACATTGGTATACGCTGTTACTTGCAGTGATAACTTTTCTGGGAATTCAGTATCTTTTACATAAACTACATATCGATTTCAGATCAATAATATTTAAAATAAGTGATTTCTTGTATCAGGATATACTGTTGATCGTATTGATCTATGTTGTCTTGACTTTTCTGGCGTTTTGCTTTTGGAGCATACTCATAGATTTTTTCAGGAAATATCACAATACACTTAAACTTAAAAACTCACTCTTTGTTTTTGAAGAATTTATATTTTTATATGTAATTTTAATATGCGCAGGGGTATTGTGGCCTGCGAAGTCGGGTTTAAACGCTTTGCTACAGAGATTTTCGTTATCTGATCTATATTTCAAAAGCATAATGATTTTTGCAGTAATTTATGGCTTTATTATCGTAATACGAGCTTTCTTTGTAAAACCAAAAAGTAATACTCCTCAAAACGCTGGAAAAGATGAGGAAGAAGAAAGAAAACAAATTTATAACGATGAACCGATAACTCGCCTTGATCAAGATGAATTAGGGCGAATCGATTTCATTAAGGGACTTGCAAAACGTATAGACGAAATCAAAGATATCCATTCCCATGTCATCGGTTTATATGGGTCATGGGGTGAAGGGAAAAGTTCTGTTCTGGAGATTCTTAAGTCGATATTTCGAGGAACTGAAGAAGACCCTGAGAAAAGAGAACAGGCTAAACAAAAAATGTCGTCTAAGTATATGGTGGTAGAATTTGATCCATGGCATTTTGAAGATGAAACAGTGTTATTGAAAAATTTTTATAAGCAGATTGAAAACGCTGTGTGTTATAATTTTCTGTTCAGGGATTTCAGCAAAACATTAAATAAGTATGTAAATACTATTTTAGGGGAGAATAAATACCTCAAATGTTTTGCAAAATCAAGTTGTGAAGAAAATCTCGAAGAATTGAGAAGTAAACTTAATGAATATATAAGGCGAACTGAGAAAAAAATATTAATCATCATTGATGATCTGGACAGATTGCAAAAAGACGAATTACTTAGCGTACTTAAACTTATACGTTTAAATGCAAAACTTGACAATACCAGGTTCTTGGTCGCGCTGGACGACGATAAAGTCATAAAAGAGCTTGGTGATAGAGATTATCTGGGAAAAATTGTTCAACATCCTAACCGATTGCCCAAAATAGAAGCATATTATCTTAATAAATACTTGAAGAAAGGTATTAAGTTACTTTTTGAAACAGAAAAAATAGGTGAAGAAGAGTATGCAGTGTTTGAAGCAAATGTTCCAATCTTGCACTTCAATACATTGCGGGATGTAAAAAGATATTTGAACTCCGTATCCTTTGATATACCTCAGATTAAAGATGAAGTTAATGTGAATGATTTTTTGCTGTTGGAAATAATCAGGTTTATTTCTCATGCTGTTTATGATGATATCTGGTCAAATAGAGATTTGTACATATACTCTAGTGAGGAAGCGGCAAATAGAGCGCAAGGTAATCGATCGGATAAAAGAAAAGAGGATATTTTTCATAAGAATATTGCAGAGCACAACAAAGATATTTTATCCATAGAAAAAGACAGATTAAGTAAAATTCTGGAATATTTGTTTCCGGTTGTGGCATATGCAAATAATCGAGCAATGAGTTATTTGCTAGCGAAACGAGTTGAATGGATGAGTCAATACAAAATTTGCCATTATGATTTCTTTGATAAATATTTTTCCCTTCACGTGAGTCCTGAAAATATCAGTTACAGCAAGATAAAAGCCTTCCTTACTAGGTTAAAAACAACTGAAATGACTGAAAAAGAAGTGCACAATAATATATGCACTTCTGATATTCCGTTGGCGAAATTGGTCTATTTGTTGAGGGGTTTTGTCTCTGATAATAGAGATATCAATCACGATATACTTTTTTTTATGTTCAAAGCTGTAATTTCGCTACTTTCTGAGAATATCAATGACGAGGTTATTGGGACAAACGCTGTTTCTCTATTGGTATCTCTGTATTGTCATGAGAATTTTAAGAAAGATGGGGATATCAAAAATGTTTTTAATAAAATGGAGCATCTATTCGCAAAAATACTTTTTATCCGAGTGATTTTCGAAAAACAATTTTATCCTGATTTGAAAGAGTTGTTGGTAAAAGCCATTAAGGAGAATCAAAATGCTTCTTTAATCAATTTGGAGAGTCTTACTGATTTGGAAGTTTTCAAGAAAGTACTCTTCTGGTTCAAACAAAACAAAATCGATATTTTTGATACAATAATCCCTTACATCAAAAAGAATATAAACCACTGCTATAAATTTTTACACGCTTGTTCTGATAGCCTTCAAAACGATATGAATAATAGAACTTTCTCTGCTGCAAAACCCTGGATATCGGATAATCTCAAGGAACTCTATAATATGATTTCGGATTATACAAAGAATTCAGAAGAATACGACAAACTAAGCAGAGATCAAAAGAGTTTATTTCAGCTTTTCCTTAAAGAATATTCTCAATAATAATCCCTCACCAGTAAAAAAATATTGACTCATGCCGATCTATAACTTATATTATTATTGAAAATGATTTTCATTAAGGAGACGAGATGCCATACGGGAAATGTCAGGGTCACGGTTGGTGGCAAGGTAAATTCAGAGGATGCGGATACCGCATCACCGCCGCCAGAGAAGCAGTGCTCAACACTCTCATGCTGTCCGAAGAAAAACACATGAGCGCGGAAGAAATCTATCTTAGCGTCCACGAAAATAACCCCGCTGTCGGGCTCACAACCATCTACCGCACACTGGAAATCCTCAACGATATGGGAATGGTATTCAAATTCGATTTCGGCGACGGCAGAGCACGATACGAACTCGCTTCAGGCACTGACGACGAAAACCATCATCACCATCTCGTGTGCACTGCCTGCAAAAAAATTATCGACTACAAAGAATTTATCGACGACGAACTCGAACTGCTCAGAAAAACCGAGAAAGGATTGTCGGAAAAATATAATTTTACCATAAATACGCATCTGATACAGTTTTACGGGCTCTGCGAAGACTGCAGGGACACTCGCTAGAGGAATATATTTTTTTTGTCTCATAACTGAAAATGGTTTTCATTATCAATAAAAGAGGATTCAATGAAAAGCATGGCAAGTGAAAAAGATTCAGGATGTTGCGACATGAAAAAAGTGTGGCGGAAAAATCAGGATAAAATCGCTGAGAACCATAGAAATCTGGCGGAGCGATTTGAATATTACCTGAAATTCGGGGTAGACCGCGCTCTGCTAACGGATGAAGCCGTGGAAAAAATAGATTTCATGCCCGGCCGCATAATTGAGATCGGTTCAGGCAAAGGAAACCTGACTGCCGCGCTCGCGAAGAGGTTCGGCAACGTGCTCACCATAGATATTGACGAGGCGAATTTATATATGGCGTACCTGAACGCCGCGTACGAGCAGGTGGAACAGCGGGTTGAATTTATACTGTCTTCAGCGGAATGCCTCGCTTATGATGACGGGGCATTTGACCTGTCCATCTCGACATTCTCGTTTCATCATTTTGACAAACCGTTCAGGGTGCTGGATGAGATGATGCGGGTGACGCATAAAACGCTGATTGTCTCTGATTTTAATGCCGCGGGGTTCGCTATTATTGACATAATACATGAAAGCGAGGGAAGAATTCACGAAAAGAAATCAAACGATTTTTCTATCGTCGGGGCGTACCTGAAATATAAAGGATTTAACGTGCTGGAATATAACGAGCAATTACAGAAAATATACGTTGCTGAAAAGCGAAGCTGAACTGGAAATACAAAAAAGCCCGATCACACAATACAAGGAGCGGAAAGTATGGATCAATGTCATCATGCTGAAGACTTTATCAGTCCTCAGATTAAAGAACGGATGAAATCAATACGTCATACCATAGCGGTAATGAGCAATAAAGGCGGTGTGGGAAAAAGCACGGTGTCGGTGAATATCGCTGTCGGGTTTGCCATGCGAAACTGTAAAGTCGGATTGCTGGACGCTGACCTGCACGGGCCGAGCGTATTTAAAATGCTTGGGCTTGAAGGAAAAAAGATTTTCGCTATGGAAAACCAGATTATGCCGCTGGAACCTCTGCCGAACCTGAAAGTGATATCCATGGCAGGGCTTATTGATTCGTGCGAAACTCCGCTTATATGGCGCGGCCCGTTGAAAATAAAGGTGATAGAACAATTTCTGTCGGATGTTGAATGGGGTGATCTGGATTACCTGATTGTCGATTTGCCTCCCGGCACAGGCGATGAGCCGTTAAGCATACTGCAATTTATCCCGGGCATATCAGGCAGTGTAATAGTGACTACACCGCAGGAAGTTGCGACGCTTGACGCCCGGAAGGCAATCAGTTTTGCCAGAAAGCTGAACACTCCGGTCATCGGTATAGTAGAGAACATGAGCGGGATGATCTGTCCTCACTGCAAGGAACAGATAGATATATTTAAGAAAAGCGGCGGAAAAAATGTGTCGCTGGATATGAACGTGCCGTTTCTTGGCGAACTTGGGTTCGATCCGCAGATCGTCGATGGCGCTGACGCAGGAAAATCAGTGGCCAACAGTTCGTGCTCGGATACGGTAAAAAAACAGATGGAGTCGATTCTTGATGCGATTGAGAATTATTTTGCTCCTGAAGAGGCAGTGCAATAGAGGCATATATTTTTTTGTCTCATAACTGAAAATGGTTTTTATTATCAATTAAGGAGGTGATTACAATGCCTGGATTTGATGGAACAGGGCCTGCAGGTTACGGAGCTCTTACCGGCGGCGGGCGTGGATATTGCGCGGGTGTTCCCGTACGTCCTATGCGTCGCGGTATCCCGGGCGGAGGCGCGCGGGGATTCGGTTTCGGGTACAGAGCCCGCCTTACAGGTATACCCGGCTGGAGATCATGGGATATCCCGCTCAGCGCGAAGGATGAACTCACCGGGCTAAGCGCTCAGGCCGAATATCTGGAAGAGCAGTTATCCGCTGTGCGTGAACGGATTAATAGTCTTAATCAGGATAAAAAACAGAATTGAAACAATAATAGCATCCCCTGTGTAAAAGCAGGGGATGCGCAGTAAACAAGGAGAGAAAATATGCGAATCGGAATTACGATGGAAGATCAGCAGGGGCTTGAAGGGCAGGTATCTCTGCATTTCGGGCAGAGTCCTTATTTCCTGCTGGTCGATGTGGAAAACGGAAAAATAAAAGATACGCAGGTTGTGCGGAACGAAAATGTCCATGGCGGTGGAGGCTGTGTGGCTGTTGACGGTATGCTCATGTATGGCGTAACTCATGTAATATCAGGCAGTATGGGAATGGGCGCGCAACAAAAGTTCGCGAACGCGGGCGTAGTCGTGTCCGGTTATCAGGGCAAAGCGTCGGAAGCGGTTAACCATCTGCTCAGCAACAGCCTGTCAGGACTGAGCGCGTGCAGGAACCACGGATCGCATTCGCATTAAGGAGGAATCATGAAAATTTGTGTTACATCGGAAGGTAAAAGTTTGCAGGACAATGTTGACCCTCGTTTCGGGCGATGCTCGTATTTTTTGATCGTTAATCCTGAGACAGGCGCGTATGAGTCATTGCCGAACCCGCATCGCGACAGTACGGGCGGGGCAGGTATCCAGTCTGCGCAGTATGTTTATTCACAGGGTGTTGAAGCAGTATTGACCGGAAATATCGGGCCGAATGCCATGATGACATTCAGCGAAGCGGGAGTTACCGTGTATACCGGAGTATCAGGTACGGTCGCTCAGGCGATAGAAAAATTCGTAAGCGGATCGTTGACAGCGAGCGAATCTGCGACGGTAAATCAGAAATTCGGCGCAGGGAATTAGATCTGTCGTACCTGCTGACAAATAAGGACATAATCAAACATAATGATGGGAAATTACCATTTTCCCGGGGAGCCATCATGATTATTTCAGTTGCGAGCGGAAAAGGAGGGACAGGCAAAACCACGGTTGCGGTGAACCTTGCTCTTGCTTTGGGCAACGCGCAGTACCTTGACTGCGACGTGGAAGAACCGAACGGGCACCTGTTCCTGAAACCGGTTATTACGGAACGAAAAACCGCTACGCTTTTAATACCGGAAATTGATGAGTCTAAATGTACTTATTGCGGAACATGCGGCGATGTATGCGCGTACAGCGCTATTGCCGTGCTGAAACCGCGTAATGGCGGCAAAGGGGGAATTATGTCGTTTCCGCACCTGTGCCATGGGTGCGGGGCATGCGCGTATTTCTGCCCGAATGGGGCTATCACGGAAATTGATAAACCGATCGGGATCATTGAACACGGGGCCAGCGGTGATATCAATTTTGTTCACGGTAAACTGAATGTGGGAGAAATCATGGTGCCGCCGATCATCAGTCAGGTCAAGGAGCATATCAAGCCGGATGTGCCGGTGATTATTGACGCTCCGCCGGGAACGTCCTGTCCTGTAATCGAGGCGATTAAAGGAAGCGATTACTGTATTATGGTTACCGAACCGACCCCATTCGGGCTGAACGACCTTCAGCTTGCGGTAAAGGTAATCCGGCAGATGGGTATCCCGTTCGGTGTCGTTATGAATAAGGAAGGTATCGGCGATGACAAGACCGATGAGTTCTGCCGCAACGAGGGTATCAGCATGCTCATGAAAATTCCGTTCAGCCATGATATAGCGGTGAGTTATTCCAAAGGCGAGCCCATAATCAGCAGTCTGCCGGAGTATAAACATGCGTTCCTGTCTCTTTACGATGAAATTCGGAGTGTGCTGGCATGAAGCAGATAGCTGTATTAAGCGGTAAGGGAGGAACCGGAAAAACCATTCTCACCGGTTCGTTCGCGGTATTGGCGCGGAACAAAGTGATGGTTGACTGTGATGTTGACGCGGCTGACCTGCACATCCTGCTAAAACCCTCGGTTCGGGAACGATATGACTTTCAGGCGGGCAAACTGGCGTCTATTGATGTGGATGCCTGCCTGCAATGCAAAATATGTATAAATCTATGCCGTTTCAAAGCAATAGATAATGCGTTTAAAGTGAACAGGATAGATTGCGAGGGGTGCGGGTTCTGTTATCATGCCTGCCCTGTCGGCGCGGTTCGTATGGAAGATAAAATAGCGGGCGAGTGGTTTGTGTCCGATACGAAGTACGGGACTTTTGTCCATGCGAAACTTGGTATCGCTGAGGACAATTCCGGCAAACTGGCGGCAAAAATACGGGGCGCGGCGAAAGATATTGCTGAGCGGGAAAATCTTGCGTACGTGATTATCGACGGGCCGCCGGGTGTGGGGTGTCCTGTTATGGCGACTCTTGCGGGTATTGATCTGGCGGTGCTGGTAACGGAGCCGACATTGTCCGGCCTGCACGATATGAGCCGGGTATGCGAGCTGACCGCTCATTTTAAAATTCCGACGGCGGTTGTGGTGAACAAATACGACTTAAATACGGCGAATACTGACATGATACAAAAATCGTGCGCTGAGCGTGGTATAAAAGTGATCGGCAAAATTCCTTTCTCGCCGGATGTTTGTGCGTCGGTGGTGAACTGCACTCCGTATCCTGAATACAGCAACGGGGACATACGCGATATTATCGTGAACATCTGGAATACCGCTCAGGAGATGGTATTGGGGAAATAATCTTTATTATCCGCTAGCTGGTTATCATCTATTCGGTTGTACATCTTAACTGTTTGCTGTATAGTGAGCATGGCGATTTACACACTATTTGAGGGATGCCATGCCTGTAATGACCAGCCATGTGTCCATTATAATACCCGTTTATAATGAGGAAGCGGTAATCAAAACCGTGATAAATGAGGTGCGCGCCGTGCTGTCCGGCGCAGGTGTACCGTGCGAGATAATTGTCGTTGACGACGGCTCAACCGATGATTCCCTGAACGCCGCTCTGGCATGTAACGTACGGGTATTTAAACACAAACGAAACTGCGGATACGGCGCGGCGCTCAAAACCGGCATAATCAGCGCACGGCATGAACGTATAATAATACTTGATTCCGACGGCACGTATCCCGTTGATAAGATCCCGGAAATCATTGCTCATCTGGACTCGGTTGATATGGCGGTCGGCGCGCGAACCGGAGAGAATGTACACATACCCTTTCTGAACGGGGCGGCAAAGTGGATACTAATCGCTATCGGGCAGTATATCACAGGCAGGAAAATACCTGACCTGAACTCCGGTTTACGAGGGTTTCATAAAAAAGAAGCTCTGCATTTTCTTCCGCTGTTGCCCGATGGGTTTTCGCTTACGTCGTCAATCACAGTCGCCATGTTGTCGCTAGGATACAATGTTGAGTTTATTCCGATAAATTATTATCCCCGCAGAAAAGGCAAATCCAAGATCAGAGCTCGTAACTTTTTTTCTTTTCTGATCCTTCTGATACGTTTATGTATTCTGTTCAATATCAGGAAATTGCTTTATATCTTTGCCCTATTGTTCCTCATTGCCGGCGGCGGTGTTTCAGCCTACAATCTGGCGCATATCGAATATCATGCGCTGGATGTCTGTGTATTAAATGATTTGTTTGCCAGAGAAGCGCTTATCTTTTATTTATTGAGCGTGATTCTTTATGTTCAGGGTGTTGTCGCGGGATGGTTTAATATCCGGTTGTGTACATTTAAGCTGAAACAGGGTGAATGTATAAAACAGCGGCTCAAAAGCCGGTTTACGGAAATTACGATATAAACAGGGAGTGAGGATTGCGCAAAAATATCCATATACTCGGAGCCGGGCCTGCAGGGTTGGCTCTCGCCCTGCGCCTGTTGAAACGGGCTTCATTGGACTGTGATATCAGCCTGATCGAAAAAGAACCGTTTACAGGCGGGTTGTGCGGCAGTTTTTCGCGTAGCGGCATTCGATTTGATTACGGGAGCCATCGCCTTCATGCCTGCAGTGATAAAGGGATTCTGGACGAGATAAAATCGTATCTCGGAGATGATCTCCTGCTCAACAAACGTAACGGGCGCATATATTTATCAGGCAGATTCGTACGGTTTCCCCTGAAGCCTGCTGATTTGCTCTTTCATTTGCCGCCTTCTTTTATCGCAGGTATCATCAGGGATACTCTGCTCAAGCCGTTTCGATCAAAAAAAGGGGGGGTGCATTCCTACGGCGACGCACTTTTATACTCATTGGGCAAAACAATGTGCGAACGGTTTTATTTCCCGTATGCCGAAAAATTATGGGGATTAACACCCTTTAAGATTTCTGCGGATCAGGCAAAGCGGAGAGTGGCGGGCGCCAGTATCGGAAAAATCATGCGCAAAATATGCTCGAAAAACGATAGAAAATCGGTTTTTTATTACCCGAAAAATGGATTTGGACAAATATGCGGCTCATTCGAGAAACATGCCAATGAACTCGGCGGACGAATCCATGTTTCGTCGGACGTTCACAGCATACTTCATTCTGAAGGACATATACAATCGATCCGGTTTCGCTCACTCGACGGCAAAGAATCGTCTGTGGAGCAGAACACTGATTTTCTTTGCTCGACCATACCAGTCACTTCGCTGGTCAGGCTGTTTCAGCCGTCGTTGCCGCAAAGCGTGCTTGATGCCGCTGATAAAATCCGGTTTCGCAGTCTTGCGCTGGTATATCTGGTGTTGCGGACAGATCAATTTACCCCATTTGATACACATTATTTCCCTGAAAAGAACCTCATTTTCAGCCGTATATCCGAACCGCTTAATTTTTCGCAATGCTCTGATCGGAAAGGACTAACAGGGTTATGCGTTGAAGTTCCCTGTTCGCTCGGAGATAGCGTCTGCCACGCGTCTGAGGGTGAACTTGTATCCATGGTTCTTGACGACATGAAAAAAGCCGGGCTTTCTGTCCGGTGCGAAATAGAGGATTCGTTTATCCGTATTTTGAAGGACGCTTATCCTTTGTATGAACTGGATACGATGCGCAATTTCAAGGTGATTGATAATCATCTGAGCACATTTTCCAATTTGCTCAATTTCGGGCGTCAGGGTTTGCTTATTCACGACAATATTCATCACGCCATTGAGATGGCAAACTCTGCCGGCGATTGCATTACTGACAAATGTAGCCTTGATGCGCTTAGATGGCGTTCGTTCAGGCGTCGGTTTGAAGAATTTGTTGTTGAGGACTGAGTTAGTCGCCTCGTTCAAAAACCCGGCATCGGTATTTAATGTTCGCGTTAAACACGCCGGACTTATATTTGTACTTTCTCATGAATTCCGCAAACCATACTTTTGTAAACGGATTCTTCTGAATAACAAGAAGTTTGGGCGGGCGGGCAATTAACGCTTCTTTCATTTCCTGCTTGTATTCCGGCTTATTCAGGAATGTTTCAAGGAAATGCCTGCCGGGTGCTCTTCTGTCGGCATAAGCGTAAACAGCAGGGGCATTTTCTGCAAGAACGCAGATGTAATCATCCGGTTCAGTGATGGATTTAAAAAAGAGCCCGGCTTTTTGGGTTTCCTCCATGCGCGGGTCTATGTGGTACATTATTTTGCCGTGAAGGATATACCCGAACAGGGTTTCATACTGTATCCCGACCACAATAATCCCCAGAACAATCTGTGTGAAAAATTTTTTCTGTTTTTGCCCGGCGGGGATATATTCCTGAATGAGCAGTCCGAATATGATGCCGCTCATTACTGACAGCGAGGGCACAATCTGCTGGAGATGATGAGCCCAGTACATGCCCGGCGCGTTTGCGGCGAAAACATCGGTGAGCATCCAGAATATAAGCCCGATATAGGGTATGTTCTTCTGCCTGATCAGGTTTCTATTGATAACAAACAGCGTTGCCGCAAAAAAGTAAATCACAAATTCGGAATGGCCGAGCGCTTCTTTGAGCCGTGCCAGCCTGTATTCTGTTCGCGTTGAGCCGGAATAAGTTAAGATTGTCCAGACACATTCCTTGAAGTCTTTCAGCCGGATATCGGACAGGACAAGCATCAGCAGGCATAATCCGAACGCAACAGCCAGCCCGGCGAGAAAAACGCTGATATCAGCAACCCACCGATTGCGTTTCGATTTATATATGCTCAGGTAAAAAACGAGTACAGCGGCGATGTCAAGAACGGCAATTTGTTTGAACAGAACCGCACAGCCGATCAGGAATCCGGCGAGGAACAGCCATAATCGTGATGACGCGATACGCTCTTTATATGCGGAGTGTATTACTGCCGCGATGCTTGATGTAATAAACAGCACCATAAAGGTTTCCGTGAAAACATACCGTGCGTCAACGACAGGCGAAGTCATTATTACGGCAAAAAGAAGCATGCCCAGAACGGCGGCAAACCTGCTGTAAAGTTTATTGCAGATGGCGTACACATTGAGCGCGGAACCCGTTATTACGAGGGCTGATAACAGTTTCGGGAACCAGATATTGAAACCGAACATGAGGTTGGATATGGCGAATACAACATAGATGCCCGGAGTTTTGTTCTCCACAGTACCGCTATATGGAGGAAGGTCATAATTGATCCACATACGAGCCATGTATGTCCAGATACTCTCATCGAATCCGAGCTGAGCAGAAAAACAGGTGATCATCGCCATGACAAAAACGATAATTGCCAGTACGTAAGGGTTGGATAAAGCTGTTCCGGTTTTATCCCATATATCTCGTTGTTCTGCGGCAGAGTGCATATGAACTAACCTGTTTGGGAGTGTTATTGTTTTATCGGATATTTCTTTATAGCACATCTGCAGGTTATGTTGAAATCTAAATGTCTGCCGTAACCCAGAAGAAGGGGGCGTTTTCGCGCTTTGTGATGCGGGGGGACGTGTCTATAAGATCTTAGCATGTCTCCTTATTACAATAAATCCCAAGCAAAACTTGACTTTGTCAGGTTTTTATGCTATTATTATTTCATAAAGCAAATCTTAACAAACGAAGCAGGAATATCAAATACAAAGGAGCTTTTCATGCGCAAGATATTGTCAATAGCCGTTTTTCTGAGCTGTTTAACCCTCTCTGCTTCTCTTTTTGCGGCGACACAGAACATGTACATCAACAAAACAATTATCTATACACTGTATCCCAGCAACACGGTGAACAGTACTGACTATATGATGGCAGGCAATCCTGATAATTATCGTGGATTTGCGGAGTTTAATCTGCAGGCATGGTATGATAAAGCTGATGAACTCAGCCTGAACGAGACCTCGATCATCAGCGTTATTTTCGATACTCCCGGCGGCGGAACAGCTAATACGCCTGTAATCGGGTTGTACGCCATGGGCGAAAATGAGACAGGCACAATTAGCGGTACAAACCCTTATAATACTCCGCTACTGGCAATTAACACAAGTATTAATAAGGCAACTATTCAAAGCGGGATTTATCAGAATATCACTTCCTTTTTTGTCGCCGATATAACGAACGAACAGCAATATACCGGATATGCTATCCGCAATCAGAGCGGCATTGTGAATGGCGCATGGTTTACGGATGCGGTGTTGCGCATTACCTATGACGATACGCCTGTTGTTCAGGAAATTCCAGTGCCTGAGCCTGCGTCTGTTATGTTACTTTCAGCCGCCGTGTTAGGTGTAATTAAGAGACTGAGAAAATAAATTGGGAGTGCTGAAAAATATTCTAAGTTCCTCTCTTAAGATGTCATCACGAGGAGCGTTAGCGACGTGGTGATCTCAAAATGAGTAGAACGGAGATTGATAATATGAAAAGGCTACCTCTGTGAAGCCCATTCAATGTTAAATTGAAATGGCCGGATCGGACTATAAACAACAGGAGGTAGCCTATGC
>QZJZ01000073.1 GCA_003599815.1 Candidatus Auribacter fodinae | reverse complement strand
TACCGCAGATCGTGCTCAGCAGTTGTTCAAGATGATACAGTATCCTGAGTGTCCCCTGCACGGTTGACTGCGGCTGTAAAGGATGCACATGAGAAAACCCCGAAAGGCCGGCGATCTCTTCATTAAATTTCGGGTTGTATTTCATCGTGCAGGAACCCAGCGGATAAAAATGGGTATCCACGGAAAAATTTTTCTGCGACAACCGGGTAAAGTGGCGGACAATCTCCAGTTCAGCCACTTCAGGCAGAGCCGCCTTTTTAGCGCGAAGGTGTTCGCAAGGGATACATGCTTCAAGAGAGATCTGTTCACCATTCCATTTCGGCAAAGAGTAACTTTTCCTGCCGGGCACGGAACGATCTATTATCAGTTTTTCAACCCGTTTCTCCGGTTTTAGTTCCGTACGGCTTTTTTGAGCGACATTATCCATGAATCTATCTCATCCTTACTTCTTTTTTCAGTAACACAAACCACCATCATTTTATCATTCAAAGCGTCAAAACGGCTCAGAGGCACTCCGCCGAATATGCCGTCAGCCATCATTTTATCCAGAACGGCAGATGCTTTGACGGATTCAAAATTCAGGCAGAACTCGTTAAAAAACGGTTTGTCGAAACTAACGGTTACACCGTCAATGTTTGCCGCCTCTCGCGCCGCGTAATGAGCGCGCTGGACATTCTGACGGCCCATTTCGTAAAACCCTTCTTTTCCTGCCCATGAAAGGAATATATTTCCCCGCAACGCGATGAGCGCCTGATTGGTACAGATATTCGACGTCGCTTTTTCCCTGCGTATATGCTGTTCACGCGCCTGCAAAGTCAGAACAAATGTCCTGCGTCCCTGCGAATCTTTAGTCATCCCGACGATACGGCCCGGCATCTTGCGAAGCAGGTTGTTTGTGCAGGCAAGGAACCCGAAATACGGCCCGCCGTACTGCAGGTCAACGCCAAGCGGCTGGCCGTCTCCGACAGCAATGTCAACCCCGTATTCTCCGGGAGACTTCAGCACGCTGAGCGACAACGGGTTGCATGACATAGCAACCAGACCGCCCGCCTGATGCACCGCCTGAACGATTTCCGCCAGGTTTTCTTCGATACAGCCATAGAAATTCGGCGACTGTATAATCAATCCGGCGGTTTTGTCAGTTATGGCGGACGCCGCATCCGCGGCGTCAATCACGCCGTTTCTGTGCGGCACGTCGATTACGTTCAGCCCCAAATGCTTAACATATGTTTTAACCGTATCCCTGTACCACGGGTGCATGGTGCCTGCAAGGATAAGATCCGTCTTGCCCCGCCCGCTTCCAGCGATCATCAGCGCCGCTTCAGCGCAGGCTGAACCGCCTTCATACAAAGATGCGTTCGCCGCATCCAGCCCGGTCAGTTCACAGATCATGCTCTGGTACTCAAAAACAGCTTGCAAAGTACCCTGGCTGGCTTCAGGCTGGTATGGTGTATATGCCGTATAAAACTCGCTCCGTGACGCCAGAGCAGGAACCACACTCGGTATGCAATGGTCGTATGCGCCGGCGCCGAGAAAACATTTATAATGGTCAACACGCTTATTTTTATGCGCCAGCATTTTCAGCTGGTACGCCGCGTCAAATTCGCTGATCCCTTCAGGGACATCCAGTTTGGGACGCACTATGCCGGCTGGAATACAGGAAAGCAGGTCATCAATCGACGATACGCCGATCTCTTTCAGCATATATTCACGGTCAGACTGCGAAGCAGGAACGTAATCCATCAAACTATCTCCATTTATTGTACGACTTCCCGATACCCGTTCGCGTCAAGAAGGTTATTCAGTTCGGAAGGATCGCTTAATTTCACTTCGAAAATCCAGCCCTTTGTATAACAGTCTTCGTTAATCAGTTCAGGGCGTGACGTTAAACCGTCGTTCACCGCGGTAATTGTACCGGATACAGGAGTATAAATATCGCTGGCTGTTTTCACCGATTCGACCACAGCACATGCCTTGCCGGCAGACACTGTTTTGCCCACTTCAGGCAGTTCCACGAAGACAATATCCCCCAATTCTTTCTGAGCATGATCGGTAATACCGACTTTTCCTGTTTTTCCGTCACAACTGATCCATTCGTGTGAAGACGTGTATTTCAGCGACGCCGGGATATTCATTTTCATATCCTTTCTTTTACTGTTTTTCTATATATATTCGAGCTGACAAACGGCCCTTTATGCAATGTAAGGCACCTGCGGGAACGATGAATATCCACAGTCAGGTTTTCATTTTTCTCAAGAACACAAGACGATACGTATCCCATTCCGATACCTGTTGATAATGACGGCGACATCGTACCGCTGGTAACTTCGCCGACTGCTGAGTCACCGGAAAATATGGTGTACCCGTGACGAGGTATTCCCCGTTCCGCCATGGTGAATCCGATCAATTTTTTCGCAACACCGTTCTTTTTCTGGCTGGACAAGACTTTTTTACCAATAAAGTCAGGTTTGTTCAGGTCAACGATCCACCCAAGCCCTGCTTCAAGAGGTGTTACATCAGGCGATATATCGTTGCCGTGCAGTGGGTACCGCGCCTCAAGGCGAAGCGTGTCGCGCGCGCCGAGCCCGATGGGAAGTAGGCCGTATTTCTGTCCGGCAGAATACAGCGCGTCCCAGATAATGCCGAGTTTATCCCAGTCCGCATACAGTTCAAATCCGTCTTCACCAGTATATCCTGTACGGGAAATGATGACCGGAATACGTTTAAAGGCGGTTTCAATAAAATGATAATAATATAAGTTTTCAAAGGGGTAATCGAGTATATCAGCCATAATAGAGGCGCTCGCAGGGCCTTGCACTGCCACCAGCCCCGTTTTCATAGATATATCATTAAGGCGGACGTCAAATGGCGGCGCCTGCTTTTGCATCCAGCTGAAATCCTCTTCACGGTTCGAGGCGTTCACCACCAGCAAAAACGAATCCCGTTGTTTTCGGTATACCAGCAGGTCATCAATAAACCCGCCTTTTTCGTTGAGCATACCGGTATAGATGATGCGCCCGTCATACTCCAGCCTATCCAAATTATTGCATAAAAGGAAGTTGAGAAACTCGTACGACTGAGGGCCGGATACCTCTATTTCTCCCATATGAGAAAGGTCAAACAATCCTGCCTTACTGCGAACAGCGTTATGTTCTTCAATAATGCCGCTGTACTGTATGGGCATCTCCCATCCGTGAAAGTCGACAACCTTGGCTCCAAGCTGTACATGTTTTTCGTATAAAGATGTTTTTGTACTCATTACCCTCTCCATTTCTGACAGAAAAAAAGAAATTTCTATTATCGCAACAGCCGGATTAAAAGTCAATCACATCTTCCGCTTAAGCTGAAAAATATCTTGCCCGCAACTGCTGAGTCAGGTATACAATACTACATCATGTTATACGACCGCGTGTTACTCAACCATATATCACCCAAAATACCGAACCGGGCAATCTACCGGCGGCTCGGCTACCACTGCAAAGCCGAACCGGATACCCAGACGGAAGAGCGGGTCAACAGGGTTCTTGCCGAAGCCGTTTCCCTTATGGATCCGCGCGGCATATACCGCTCCTGCGACATTTCTGTCGCGGATAACCGGGTCATTATCGATGAAACTGCCGCTTTTTCGAGTTCAGCTCTATCAAATGTATTTAAAAAATCAACGAAGATGAGTATAATTGCGGTTTCCATCGGGCCTGATATATGCGAACGGATAGCAGATTGCATGCATACCCGTCAGGCATACGCCGATGGTGTTATACTTGACGCTGTCGCGTCTGAGCTTTGTGAAGCATGCGCGGAAGCTCTTAATACTATGGTCACCGGGATGGCGGCTCAGCAGGGATACCGGACAACATTCCGGTTCAGCCCCGGATATAAGGATTTTGCGTTGAGCGGGCAGGAGATCATTGACCGCCTGATCGGGTTACAGGATATTGGCGTTACCGTAACAGATCATTTTTTACTGAAACCGGAAAAATCCGTAACAGCCCTCATCGGCTGGGAGAGGACATATGAATAAACGGGAATTCTCAAATCTTTTACAAAAAAAATACCTCGTACTCGACGGGGCAACCGGTACGTTCCTGCAAAAACAAGGGATGCCCACAGGCGTTTGCCCTGAACAGTGGGCGCTCGATAACCCCGAAGTACTCGCCGGCATACATAAATCGTACGCTGACGCCGGGTCTGATATGGTCTATTCATGCACATTCGGCGCGAATAAACTGAAACTTAAAACATTCGGGCTCGAAAAACACGTCAGGCAATACAATAAGCGGCTTGTCCAGCTCGCTAAAGAAGCGGTCGGGACAAAAGTTCTGGTGGCAGGATCTATCGGCCCCACCGGACAATTTATTGAGCCTGTCGGGTCACTCAGTTTTGACGAAGCGGTGGCTATATTCGCAGAACAAATCACAGGTATGCTGGACGGCGATGTTGACGCTCTGGTCATAGAGACCATGATCGACATTCAGGAAACCCGCGCGGCTCTGCTGGCGGCGAATACATTATGCAACCTGCCCGTTATCGTTTCGCTGACATACGCGGAAGAAATGCGGACACTGACAGGAACAGATCCCGTAACCGCCCTCATAACGTTACAGGCTATGGGCGCTGACGTGGTCGGCACCAATTGCAGTACAGGCCCTGAAGGGATGCTGGAGATCATCAAACGCCAGTCATGTTATGCAACCGTTCCGCTTATGGCAAAACCGAATGCAGGTATGCCGGTACTGCGCGACGGACAAACCGTATTTACCATGACACACCAACAGTTTGCCAAACATATACCCGCGTTCATGGAAGCGGGGGTATCTTTAATGGGCGGCTGTTGCGGCACTACGCCTGATTTTATCGCTCAGGTTCATACACATTTTGAGGACAAAGTCCCGTTGAAAAACATCGTTCAGCCTGTTCGGGCTGTGACGTCGCGGTCAAAGACTGTTTTTTTTAACCCTGATGCCCCGCCGCTGATTATCGGAGAACGAATCAATCCGACCGGAAAGAAAACGCTCAGCACGGAACTTATCAAAGGAAAAATGACTGAAGTTAAGCGGCTGGCGAACGAACAAATACAGGCAGGCGCAGATATTCTTGACGTCAACGTCGGCGCGCCGCAGGTCGATGAAAAAAACGCCATGAAAGAAGCGGTATTAACCCTCATACGCATGACAGATCTGCCGTTATGCATCGACTCCTCCGATCCGGCGGTGATAGAAGAAGCGCTGAAACATTATCCGGGAAGGGCTCTGGTCAATTCTCTTACTGCTGAAAAAGATAAGCTGGATCAGCTTGTGCCGGTCATAGCACGGTACGGCGCGCATTTCATTTTTCTGCCGCTGGACGACTCAGGTATCCCAAAACAGTCCCAGCAACGCGCGGCTCTGGTAAAAAAAGTGCTCGATATCTGTGAAAAAAATCATATCAGCCCGCATCAGATGGTGGTTGACGGGTTGACCATGACCGTTTCAGCCGACCCTGCCGCCGCACGCGAAACGCTTGACACCATAGCGTACTGCACACAAAAACTGAACCTGCTGACAACCATCGGGTTAAGCAATATTTCATTCGGGTTGCCGGAACGAAGCTTTATTAACAGCGCGTTTCTCGCTATGGCGATAGAAAACGGGCTTAGTTCGGTTATCATTAATCCATGCCACGAAGCGACAATGCCTGCGCTCCTTGCGGCAAGCGTATTGTGCCAGCGCGACCGTAACGCGCTTCGATATATTGACCGCGTAGCAAAACTCAAACAGAAAACACCGCTGTCCGGTGAAACGAAAGCTCCTGCCAAAGAGCCGACCATCACTGACTGCGTTATTTCCGGCGATACAGAACAGCTTATTCCCTTGCTCAAAAAAGAGTTGCAGGCAGGAAATTCAGCCTTATACATAACCAACGAATACCTTATACCCGGTATGCAGATCGTGGGCGAAAAGTTCAGTTGTAAAGAGCTTTTCCTTCCCCAGCTGATGGTCTCTGCCGAAACAATGCAGACGGCGTTCAGTTTCCTGCAATCCCACTTTCCTGAGGACAGCTCGCATAAACTGGGCAAAATGCTGATCGCCACGGTCAAGGGCGATATCCATGACATAGGCAAAAACATAGTGGCTCTCATGTTGCGCAACCACGGCATAGACGTTCTCGACCTCGGCAAAGACGTTGACGCGGATACCATTCTGGAAACCGCACGCAAAGAAGGTATTACTGTAGTCGGGCTGAGCGCTTTAATGACCACCACCATGACGGAGATGGAAGAAGTCATAAAACTCGCCAGAAAACGAGGGTATAACCTGAAATTTGTTGTTGGGGGAGCGGTAATTACACAGGAATACGCGGACAAAATCGGCGCTCACGAATACGCTCAGGATTCCGTATCAGCCGTTAAAGCTGTAAAACGGCTCCTTACCTGAAAGGACACAGCCGGCGTAACGGTCTAGGTCTACCATGCGCTGAGCCAGAAAAACGGACAGCTTCGCCTGGTCATACGGGATGGCTTGTGCCTTAGGTATAAAAGAAAACGTGTTTGAATTATCTTTGAGGTTCAGTCGCAGTTTTTTGAACAACTGGCCGATCGGCGGGTTATTCGTAACCCCAACAGCCAGTTTTACCACCGGATATTCGGGAAAAAGGTTATATACAGGCACAAGAGTAAGCCAGACAGGAATGCTTATGCCCTCATTTGTAGTGATATGAAACAAATCCCCTGCCAGCCGCCACATTTTCAACGATGCGGCGCTAAACTGCAATTCTCTGTATCCGGCATCAGGATACAGTAATGTCCATACATCAGGATGAGTAAGAACTGTTTTGGAACTATATCCGGTTTCTTTCTCAGCGGCCTGATTCCAGAAAACTATCTTACCTTTTGAATCAACACAATCTATTATGTATGGAAACTCGTCTAAAAATGACCTGATGCTATCTAACATATTCAACTATCCTCCACCACAATTAGAGTACAAACAGACATTTTTGTTTATCCGCAAAGGCTGGATGCAGACACATTACTTGCTCTGATGAATCAGTATTATGCTCGTATCGTTTTCCAGAGCCTCGTAATAATGGCGCTGAAACCCTTCAAACTGCATGAGTTCACCCGCATGAACAATATACTCGTTTTCCTCAATCACAATACGGCACGCGCCTTTAATAACAAACATAAGTTCAGTGTTGTTAGGATGAGTATTATGTTTCTCTTCCGAAGAATGAGCTTCTTTGGCATGCCCATACACAAAACGGATATTGGAAAGAGGGAAAAAACGCATCTCAAACCCGTTGCACCGCATATTCTCGCCTGTTTTAAAAATCTCAGCCTGCCGTCCTTCCACCAAAGAAATAATATCGGAGGTACGATAATCAAGAACATTCGCGATTTTATTCAGCGTCTCAAGGTTAGGGGTCACTTTATTACGCTCTATATCAGCTACGGCTGAGTATGATATCCCTGCGATTTGAGCAAGCTTCTCAATAGTAAGACGCTTTTTTTTCCTGAGTTTGGCAAGGATTTTAAAGTCGAATGATTGCGGCATATTCGTTTTTCCTCCAACCTGAAATATATACATTTTGTTGATTTACGGTATAATAGCAGAATAAACTCGTTTTTTACTACTACTTTATCCGATTTTTTTCTAAAAATTAAACTCCAGCGGCCGATAATCTCTGATGAACGCATATGCACAGGGAAATACGTGCCCTGACAACACTCTTAAATAGATATTTATTGCCTATGAGCTATAATAAAATACTTTTCGTCGATGATGAAGCAATTTTTCTGGAGCTGATAAAAGATATTCTCGCTGACTCCGATTATACCTTGTTCGCTACTTCGGATACCGACACAGCGCTGGAAATTCTGAAGCACGAAAAGATAGACATCCTGATGACTGACCTGAAAATGCCCAAACGGTCAGGCATCGAACTCGCCCGGGAAGCGCGTTTATATTTGCCAAACCTTCAGGTGGTTTTAATGACCGGCATGCTGGAACTGCCCGACTGTGAAGAGACACAAAATAATATGCTGAAGTATCATCTTCTTTCCAAACCATTCAGCATAGATGCTATGGTTCGGTTATTAACGGCAATTACTGTTTGACGTCCTCAATAATTTTCATTTCTTCTTCAAAAGAAATCTGTTTTTCCTGATCGCCGGTATTTTGAATCATGATCATCTTTTTGTGTTCCACACTATACGTGACCATCCCCTGAAGAGAAGTCGTGGAAAAAACGATATCGTCCAGTTCGTCGTCCGTCACGTCCTTTATCAGCGGAAGTTCCTTCAGCTGGCCCGCCACGATTATTTGAAACACAGGAAACAAATACACGGATGAGGGCAATTGCTCATAAAACCTCATGAATGTTTTACCATGCTCAAAATGAAACATAACGATCTGGAATTTCGATTTATAAGGAATAAATCTCCCGACAGCCATTTCATCCTGCAAAGACGCATCGGCAACTGTTGAGAACAGGCATAGAGCAAGAATAAATACGGCGGCAACCGTCTTATGTTGCGTAAACGGTATAATCGATATCCGGAAAGATGTTGTCCTTGTTTTCCACATCTGCAAGCCACTCCTCATTAATCGAACCGCGTTTTATGTCTTCGTAGAGACGGGTAAACCGCGCGATATGGTCTTTTGTCCGTTTGACAGCGTACTCAACCATAGTACCGGTTTTCATGATAAATGCCCAGTCACTGCTTTGTGCAAGTAGCAATTCCCGTGCCGCCTGCTTTAACGCGCGCCGTGTGAGCCCGAATGAATCGCGATAGGTGTTGGCAAGTTCGATCATGCGATCTGAAGCGGTATGCAAGTGTCGATAAATCCAATCATTACTGCCTTCGAGCCAGACTTCATTGTACCCCTTGTACCCCCAGCTTGAGGCAGATGGACGGCAAACCTGATTTTTCGGGTTTTCCTGAAGGTACTCGCTTGGAGTAATGGTTCGGAACACTTTCTGGTCATGGTGTATTTTACGCAGAAGGAAATTGATCCAATCCGGCCCTTCGAACCACCAGTGACCGTATAATTCCGCGTCATATGGCGCGACAATGATCGGTTTTTTCTTGATGAAATCAAAGAGAAATTCAATTTGTTTTTCCCGGTTAAACATGAAATTGCCGGCATGTGAAGCCGCTTTTTCCAGGGCGTTGACCGGTTCATATACTTCCTTGTGATTCGTCCGGCCTGTGATGCGGAAATATTTTATGCCTGTATTTTTACGTGTTCCGTCAGGGCAGATGTACGGTTTGACGTACTCGAAATCAAGGTCATACCCAATATCACGATAAAAATCACGGTAATCGTAATCGCCGGGATATCCTTCCTCAGCGCTCCAGACCTGTTTTGAGGTTTCCATGTCACGTCCGAAAGCGGCTACCTTGTTTTTACAGTAAACTGGCGCGAAAACGCCGTAGCGGGGCCGCGGCGAGGCGTGAAGAACGCCATGGCAATCCGTGAAAAAGAAATTTATGCCGTTTTCTTTTAAAAACTCTTCATGGCCCGGATAATACCCGCATTCAGGAAGCCAGATGCCGTTCGGCTGGCGACCGAGTTCTTTTTTGTGTAAATCGACCGCGACTTTAATCTGAGCGCGTACTGCCTGCGGGTTGATTTCCATCAATGGAAGGAAACCATGTGTCGCTCCGCAGGTTATAATTTCAAGTTTGCCAAGATCCTGAAACTTTTTAAATGCGGTGACCAGATTTTTGTTATAGACATCCTCAAAGATATGGCGGGCGTTCATGAACAAGTCTTTGTACATTAACGCCAAATGATTGAATTTCGGTTCCCAGCGTGTACGTTCCACTTCTTTGGAAGCCAGTTCTATCAGTTTATTGATATGATGAAGGTACCGGTTTTGAAGCAGAGGATCAACCAGCATGGATATCAAGCTTGGGGTAAGAGTCATTGTGATACGGAAATCGACTTTATCCTGTATCAATCCGTCAAAAACCCGGATCATCGGGATATATGTTTCCGTAATCGCCTCATACAGCCAGTCTTCTTCAAGAAAGAACTCATGCTCAGGATGCCGTACAAACGGGAGGTGAGCATGCAGAACCAGACACAAATAACCCTTTTCCATTACTTATATATCTCCTTTACATAACTGAACGAAAGAATTATCCAGAACCGCGGCACGTAAGCGCACCCTTCAAAGGATGGTTCGAGTTAAACGGTCTTTTTGGATACTATAGGAGTTATGGTGATTTCGTCAATTTTATCTGATGATATCGCTTTAACCGGTATTTCCTGCAAACCGTCCGGCAACGCGAACCGCATGGAAAAAGTGCCGTCCGGGTTGAGCTTTTTCGGCTTGCCCTGAATGGTCAGTTCAGCATCGGGAACCGTTGCGCCATATACAATCAGTTCTGTGTTGACGACAAGGAAAAAATTCCGTTCTTTCTTTTCTTTCTTGACCAGCCCGCCGCTTCCCCAACTGCTGACCGCACCGGAAAAAGCGCCTGATGATATAGCCTGTTCAATACGTTTTTTCATCATTTCACGTATTTCACCGGAACTCATACCGATGCTCAGTCCGCCCGACAAAGCGTATATTTTATCCAGTTCGTCAATGGTCGCGTACTCCTCGTCAACTTCATCAGAGACGCCGACTCGCGGAACCGAAATCCTGTTGGAACGGGCGACAAGATAAAATTTTCCGTCAGGAGAAAGAAAACCAAGGTCAACGATATAGTCGGAACAATCGCTGGGAACATTTATATACCAGTTATTCGCGCCGGGAGCGAGATGTATATCAAAATATTTATCCGTATCATCCGCGGATGAATTGGTTGTATCTTTAACACGAAGTATCAGTTTGGAATTATTAAACTGATCCCCGATTTTCTTTTTCATTTCCTCAATCTTCTGATACGTCACTTCCCAGTATGCGTACATCCAATACGGGTCGCGAACCATAAGCACTATTTTTGTGGAGCCGTACTCTTGCGGAAAAACAAAACTTTCTTCATAAAACTGTTCGCGTATGCCGCCGCCGACATAATATTTGCTTTTTTCAGCCTCGTCTTTAAAATCCACGACAGCAGTGGTGGTTTCAGACACCGTTCTCGATACGCTCTTTGATTCAGCGCCGGAAGCTTTTGTTTTTTTGGTCCGGGAATTTTTAGTTTCCGCAACCGGTTCGGATTTGGTGTTATCCAGAATCAACTGAACTAACTCCGCCTTGCTCATCCGGGAAAAACCGGAAAGATTCAAATCTTTGGCGCGTTCAGACAATTCCTGTTTCGTCATTGATTGCAATTGCGATTTATCCATAGGGCCCCCCTTTTCAACGCTGAGAATCATATATTAATTGTTTAACCTTATACCTTAACTTGGTTTATTTCAATATGTTCATATATTGTATCAGATACACACTATCCAATGTCAACACAAATAAAGGTTCTAACCGTATTCAAACACCGTACTGACACTACCGGTCAAACTTGTAAATCATCTCATTGTCTTTGCTCATCCCCATTTCATCACGCGCAACCTTTTCTGAGGCAACAGGATCGTACTGCAAGTCATAGAGATTCTTTTCCAGTTCCGCCTGTTGGTCCTCTTTATCACGCACCGCTTTTTCAAGCTCCGTCTCCGTGTCGTGCATGTCCTGAAGCCGAATAAAACCGGGAAGCAGATAATAGCCCCCCGTACACAGCACTATCAGGACAAGCAGAACATAGAGAATCGATTTCCAGGGAATCCGAGCAGATTTCACTTAAGCATGCTGCCCCCGTAAATTGCCTCTTCGCCAAGAATCTCTTCTATACGCAATAGCTGATTGTATTTACAAATACGATCCGTACGAGACGCGGAACCTGTCTTGATCTGACCGGAGTTTGTCGCTACGGCGATATCAGCGATAGTCGTATCTTCAGTCTCACCGGAACGATGGCTGATGACAGCCGTGTACCGGTTACGATGCGCCAGTGCGATGGAATCAAGCGTCTCGGTCAGTGAACCAATCTGATTGACTTTTACCAGAATCGAATTACCTACACCGCGGTCGATACCCATCTGGAGGCGTTTCACGTTTGTCACGAACAAATCATCGCCGACAAGCTGTACTTTCCCGCCCAACCGCTCGGTAAGTATTTTCCAGCCTTCCCAGTCATTTTCATCAAGCCCGTCTTCTATGGAGAAAATCGGATAATTCTTCACCCAGTTCGCGTAGAAATCAACCATTTGCGCCGCAGTCCGCTCTTTATCTTTTTCCGCTTCAAGGACGTATTTCCCGTTCTTATAGAACTCGCTGGATGCGGCATCCAATGCGATCTTTACATCCGCGCCCGGCTTGTATCCGGCTTTTTCGATACTGGTCATAATAACTTCCAGCGCTTCTTCATTTGACTGAAGGTTCGGCGCGAATCCGCCTTCATCGCCTACAGCAGTGTTGTATCCTTTGCCGGACAACACCTTTTTCAGACTGTGAAACACTTCGGCACCCATCCGCAACGCTTCCTTAAATGTCGGAGCGCCGACAGGCATAATCATAAATTCCTGAAGGTCAACATTATTATCAGCATGCTGACCACCATTAATGATGTTCATCATCGGCACAGGAAGCACTTTGGCATTCACACCGCCAAGATATTTATACAGCGGCAGATTGTTGATCGCGGCGGCGGCTTTGGCGACCGCAAGCGATACGCCGAGTATCGCGTTAGCGCCGAGCTTGGATTTGTTGTCGGTACCGTCAAGATCAAGCATAATTTTATCAATCAGAAGCTGTTCAGTACAATCGATACCGCAGATTTCAGGAGCTATAACAGTGTTGACATTGTCAACCGCTTTTGACACACCCTTGCCAAGATACCTGCTTTTGTCGCCGTCACGCAGTTCAACAGCTTCGTGCTCACCTGTTGAAGCGCCTGAAGGCACCGCGGCTCTGCCGACAAACCCTGATTCAAGTACGACGTCTACTTCTACTGTCGGGTTACCGCGAGAGTCAAGTATTTCGCGGGCAACAATGTTAGTAATTAAGCTCATGTGTCACTCCCTTTTTTGTATGTATTAGTAACTGAATGGCAATAAGTAAATTTTTCCCAATTGGAAATCTGCATTATAATGTTTTTTGCGATGTAATCAATAAAAATATTTTCAACAATATGTTAGGAATAATTTTGACGTGTATTAGACGACTGAAAACGGAGAAGGTTCTATAAAACATGCGATAATAAAATTGTCGCCAGAAAAAGATAAATTGTCAGTCCGATAACATCGTTGAGAGTCGTGATGAACGGGCCTGAAGCCACCGCAGGGTCAATATTGATCTTTTTAAATACCATGGGAATGAGGATGCCCAGTATTGATGAGGCTGAAACCGCGCAAAACATAGACATACCGAGAATAACGCCGACCGACGCGTCACCCCGCCAGAGAAAGGCAATGAGGCATAAAAACGACCCGCACACCAGCCCCAGAATCAGCCCTGTCCTTATTTCTTTGAAAATACTGCTGAACACATTATGGCTCGACACGTTGCCCAGCGCCATACGGCGAACCATAATTGTGCATGACTGCAGTCCCGTGTTCCCGCCAGTCGCCATGATAACCGGAATAAAAGACACCAGCGCGATCGCCTTTGACAAGGTAATCTCAAAATAATGAATCACCGCGCCGGACAACAAACTGCCGATAATGCAGGTCAAAAGCCACGGCAGTCTGATACGCGCCACCTTGAACGCCGAGTCGCTGTACACTTCCTCGTAATCCGTACCTGCCATGCGGTAAATATCTTCACTGTTCTCCTCGTAAATAACGTCGATGATGTCGTCTACCGTGATGCGCCCGGCAAGGCGACCGTCCCCGTCAACTACCGGCACCGCAGGTATATCGTATTTCTCAAACAAACGGGCGACTTCTTCCTGATCGACACCCGTGGAAACGCTCACGGTCTCTTCCTCGTCTATCAGCACGCCCAGCGTACTGGTTTTGCTGGCGAAGAGTATTTTCTGGATCGGAACAGACCCGATAAATTTATTGTTGTTATCAACAACATACACATAATAAAACGGTTCTTCCTGCCTTTTTGAGCGGATATATTCTATCGCCTGTTCCGGTGTTGTGTTCTCGTTCATCGCGACGTAATCCGTGGACATAAGGCGCCCTGCGGTATCTTCCGGGTACTGCAGTACGCGCCGCACCAGCGCCGACTCGTGCCTGTGCATAAGGCTCAGGAGGTTATCAAGATCTTTCTGGTTCAGCTCGGACATGATGTCCGCCGCTTCGTCAGATGGCAATTCGTCTAAAATGGATGCCATGTATTCCGGGCCGAAATCATCAAGCAGGAGATAAAAAAAATCAGGATCCATCTCGGGAAGTATTTCCGTGATGGTTTCCTGTTTCAGGGCATGAACGATGCGCAGTTTTTCGTCTTTACTGAGAACCTCAAGAATATCAGCGATATCCGCGCTATGCGTATCTTCAAGTATCGCTGACAGATCCTCGTTGGTTTCAGCGGAAAGAAGCGATTCGATCAACTGATTGCGTTTTGATACTTCGTTCTCTTCCATAACCATTCCCTTTTAAGCCGCATTACACGTGTATACTACATGAGCGGAGAACTCAATGTCCAGATATTAATTCCCCCCTTAACAGGAAAGTATTATCGCTGACGGCAGGCGACGGAACGGTACCAGTGCTGAAAAAGCTTTTTTTAGCACGCTTTTTCAGGTACAATTGGCGTATTGCAACAATATGGACGCGATGAAAACGTCATGAAAGAACATCATTTCTGTAAATCCGAAAGGTCGCGCGGCAATCGTCTCCTCTGCAGTATGCTGAACGATGAGATCACCGCGCCGTTGACGCTCCTCGTGATTGACATATGAGAAAGAAACTTAGAGACTTTTCAGTGCTTCCAAAATAATGATACCACCTTAGGATATATTTATGAGTAATACACAGGACATTCCCCGGTACCTTGCCGGCTTAACCAAAACGGATTGCGAAAAACTTTTTCAGGAACTCGATCAGCCCCGGTACCGGGCGTCACAGCTCCTGCAGTGGATATTCAGGCATAACGCATTGTCATACAGCGAGATGTCTAACCTGCCCGGCACTCTGTTATCAGAACTTGCCAAACGGTACCAGCCCTGCTCGCTGACAGCTACTGAAACAGTCGAAACACCGGATAAATCAGCGCGCAAATACCTTATGCGGACTGCGGATAACCATCTTATAGAAAGCGTCGCCATTACACATGAAAAACGGCATACACTCTGCATATCGTCACAAATCGGATGCGCGTTCGCCTGCGGGTTCTGCGCCAGCGGAAAAGCAGGGTTTATCAGAAACCTCTGTGCCGCTGAAATGATTGATCAGATCAGAATTATGACACAGGAACACGATATGACCAATCTGGTTTTCATGGGATCCGGCGAACCGCTCCATAACTTCAACGCCTTCGAGAAAGCCTACGAAAGCATCCATTCAAGCTGGGGATTCGAACTCGGACAACGAAAAATCACTGTTTCGACCGTAGGGTATATACCCGGCATAGAAGAACTGACCGCCTCAAACCTGCGCCCCATACTGGCATTGTCACTGCACAGCACCCGCGACGACCAGCGTTCATCTTTCATGCCCATCAACAAACAATATTCCATACACGCGGTACTGGACTCATGCCGCAAATACGCTGATGTGAGCGGACGGGATATAACCATAGAATATCTGGTTATCCCTGAATTCAACAGCAGTGACGACGACGTTAAAAGGCTGGTATCGCTCCTGAAAAAGTATCCGGCAAAAATTAACCTGATACCGTTAAATGAAGTGGACGAATTTCCATTCGCTCCGCCGACAGAAGATCAGGTGTATAATTTCTTTAATAAAATTAAAGATTCAGGCTTGGACGTTACTATCCGGTGGAGTAAAGGATCGCGTATCGCCGCGGCATGCGGCCAGCTCAGGGCACAACGCGGATCCTGATACGATTACCTGTTGGCATCCAGAGCGAACTCTATTTCAGAAATTGTAACCGACCCGACAACAGACACCTCGCCGATGCGTTTCGGCAGTACGAAACGTATTGTGTCATCCTGCACCTTTTTGTCTCTGCGCATATACTCGATAATCTGCTCGTTCGGTATCCCCACGGGTACCCGGGACGGCAAGCCTGAACGTTCAATAAGCCTTCGCACCTGCGCGCTTTGGTCAGGGCTGAACCCCGCCACCCGTTCGCCAAGAGTGCAGGCGGTAATCATTCCTATTGCCACCGCTTCGCCATGCACATATGTGCCGTATGAGGTAATGGATTCCAGCGCATGGCCAACTGTATGCCCGAAATTCAGTATTGCGCGCAACCCTGATTCCTGCTCGTCCTGTTCAACAACCTCCGCTTTGATGGCGCACGACCGGGCAATTACGTACTCTATGACGTCAGGTTCAAGCTGAAAAACAGCGGACAGATTTTTCTCCAGAAAAGAAAAGAATCCGGCATCGTAAATGACTCCATACTTGATAACCTCGGAAAAACCGGCGCGCAGCTCCCGGATATCCAGAGTATTCAGCACCTTGGGATCAATGATAACCCGTTTCGGCTGATAAAATGCTCCTATAAGATTTTTGCCTTCACGCAAATTCACCCCGGTTTTACCGCCAACACTGCTGTCCACCTGCGACAACAACGTTGTCGGCACCTGTACAAACGGTATGCCGCGCATATATGACGCCGCGGCGAACCCGGCAAGGTCACCCACCACTCCGCCGCCGAGAGCCACAACGAAACTTTTGCGGTCAAGCCTCATTTCCAGCATTTTATGAAATATCTGCTCCAGCCACGACAGGCTTTTCGTCTGTTCTCCGTCAGGAAGAATATACGACTCAGCCGTATACCCGCTGTCACGCAGGGATTTCATAACAGGTTCAAGATACCATTGTTTTACCACCTCGTTGGTAATAACAACACACCGTTTGCCCAGTTTGAGAGGGCTAAGCAGACTGCCGATCGCAGACAGGCATCCGTGTTCTATGCATATATCATATGACCGTTCGTCAAGATTAACTCTCAGTGTTTGACCCATAATGATGCCCTTTATATTTATTGCTCGCGATTAGCGATTGCCTTTTTCAATTTGTGCCCGATTCGCGCGTTGCCGTGGTCTATTTCCAGAGCCTTCTGATAATACCGGGCCGCCTGCTTGCTGTTATTGAGGCGCTCCATCAGAATATCGCCGGCAGATTCCAGCGACTGAATATCGTCAGGATATAACCGAAGGCAGTCATTGTAGGCTTTCACTGCCTCTTCAGGTTTATCCTGACGGGCTAAAAACTCGGCTTTCATATAATACAAATCTTTCTGCCGCTGGTTATAGTGTATTGCCGTATTTACGGCATCCAGCGCTCGTTCAGGCTCGCCCAGAGCGTCATGGAGCAGATGCAGATTGGCATATGTACGGAAATCGCGGGGCTCATACTCCAGCGCCCGCTGAAAATATTCCACAGCTTTAGTATAATCTCCCATTTTCATATGAATAACCGCGAGATTTCCAAGAACACGGTAATCCTGCGGGCGGAGCATATTTGCGATGCGGGCTTCCTTCAGTGCCAGTTCATATCTACCCTGATCGAGAAGCATCTGGGCTATACTGCCATGTGCGCGGAAACTGGCAGGTGTAGTCTGCGCGGTTTTAAGCCATAACCTCTCTTCCGTGCGCCAGTCGCTGTTGCGGCGGATGGTCAGCATAGTCATAAGCACGGCGATAAGCGCCATACAAACTATGCAATATTTTTTCACCTGCGGGATTTTCATCGAGACAAAACCGCCCTGCACCAGCATTCCTGCAAGAAAACAAAACCCGGCTGAGGAAATATACAAAAACCGGTCTGCCATAAACACTCCTGTTGAAATAATATTCGTCACCGGAGCGATGCCTATAAAAAACAGCAGGATGGATGCCCCGGCAAGCCCCTCTCTTTTATAAAGAAGCCGGACACCTCCGCAGAACAATACTGTCAACAAAATCATCGGAAACCAGAAGACCGGTGACAAAACTGACTCCACTACCTCAGGAGCATAATCAATCGACATCCGCACAGGAACAAACAGTTTACCGATATACGTCAGGATAATAGACGGCATGGTCAGCATAGTACCCAACAATGTCCCTCCCGGAGAAGCATGCGCCAGTTTTACCGGGCCGGACAACACCCAATGCCTCAGAACCACATACAAAACAGTAACCACAAAAAAAGGTATGATGTCCGGCACTATTTTTTTTATCCGCTGTATTCCCGGTCGGTGCTTGCCGTAATACATCACCGCAATGAGCGGTACGGCAATAACCGACGCTTCCTTGCATAACAACGCGCCGGCATAAAGCACAGCAGAGGCACATACGAATACAATCCGCTTGCCCTGAACCGATTTAAGATACGCCGCCACGCTCCAAAACATAAATAACGCCGCCATTACGTCAGTCCGCCCGCATATAAATGTAACTGATTCGGTATGTATCGGATGTACAGCGAACAGCACTGCCGCCGCCAGCGAAGCGGTACGGTTAATAAAAAACCGTGCCAGACGCCATACCGCAATCGTTACCCCGATGTGCATCAGCAGGTTGGCGAGATGAAACCCGAACGGGTTCATACCCCATATCGCGTAATCAATTATAAACGAAGCAATTATAAACGGACGGTAAAATTTTGCGCTGTAGGAGCGGTAGGACGCCTGCCAGAAATCCACCTTAAAAACATCACGGATGTTAGAAAAGTCACGTATAAAATAACTTTTTTTTATGAAAACCACGTCATCCCACACGAAATCGTTATTCATCATATTCGCGTACGCAAGAACACAGGCTCCTGTGATAAGGAGCAGTGCCAGTAGGGTTTTCCATTGAGAAGAATTATTCAACATGCTGTTCGCTTTATTCTCCGGCTGGATATTATTGATTACTCGTTAAGCCTCAAAATACTGTTCCATTGAAAAATACCGTTCCCCCGTATCGCATAGCACCGCTACAATGGTTTTACCCTCGCCCGTTTCTTTAGCGATGGACAACGCCGCCCATATATTCGCGCCGGACGAGATCCCTACGAACAAGGCTTCTTCCTGCGATAACCGTCGTGAAGTCCTGAACGCCTCGCGGTCATTAACCTGAATGATACAGTCTATTATATCCCTGTTCAGCACATCAGGGACAAACCCCGCGCCTATACCCTGAATATTATGATGACCGGGTTTATGCCCTGACAAAACAGCGCTCTTTTTCGGTTCCACAGCAACAACTTTTACTGCCGGGTTGTATTTTTTCAATACCTCGCCGACTCCGGTGATGCTTCCTCCTGTGCCGACACCTGCGACAAAAACATCTATGTTTCCTTCCGTGTCGTTCAGTATTTCCAACGCCGTGGTAATTCGGTGAATTGCGGGATTCGCCGGATTCCTGAACTGTTGGGGCATAAAACTGTCCGGTATCTTTTTCAACAATTCCTCCGCACGCTCAATAGATCCGAGTATTCCCTTAACGCCTGGAGTAAGAACAACCTCCGCGCCATAAGAACGCAGGATAAAAATACGTTCAAGGCTCATTGTTTCCGGCATGGTCAGGATACAGCGGTACCCCTTTACCGCGCACACCATGGCAAGCCCGATACCCGTGTTGCCGCTGGTCGGTTCGATGATAGTCGATCCTTTGCGGATCAGTCCTTTACGTTCGGCATCCTCTATAATGGAAAGGCATATCCTGTCTTTCAGACTTCCTCCGGGATTCAGCGATTCGAGTTTACCCAGCACGGACGACATACCCGGCTGAACCATCCGGTTCAGTTTTACCAGAGGCGTACGCCCAATCAGTTCGAGCACATTATCCGCTATTTTTTTGCGTGGACAGAGTTCTGATTCAGGCACATGGACACGGTCCTCATCCTTAATTTTTACTGAACTGTAATTGTCTCTGGTGACTATCGCATCATTTACCATCACGCAAAACGGCAGAGCCGCAACAACTCGCGCATTTAGCACATCAGTAAGATACACGTCTTTTTCAACATTGCGCTGTGTACCGTTTATATATATTTTTTTCATGCCGCTGTCCCATGTAATGATGAAAACGCTGATTTAACTGCCTGCACAGTTCGCTCAATATCGTAATCCGTGTGCGCCATAGACACGAACTGCGCTTCAAACCCCGATGGCGGAAGATATATTCCTTCTTCCAACATTGTATGAAAAAACCGGGAAAACAAAAGAGTATTCTGCATGGTGTCAGGACAAAAACGCTCTACCGGCTCATCAGTAAAAAATAGAGTAAACAATGACGCAATACTGTTCACAACTATCGGAATACCGTATTCCCACGCGGCATCCTGAATGGCGGTGCGCAACAGAGCTGTTTTCTCTGCCAGCGCCGTGTATGGATTGGTATCCTGAATACACCGCAATACAGCCAGCCCGGCGCTGACTGCCACAGGATTGCCGGACAGCGTGCCTGCCTGATATACAGGCCCTGCCGGAGCAATCATACTCATGATATCCTCTTTGCCGCCGAATGCCCCGACAGGCAATCCGCCGCCGATAATTTTACCCATACAGGTAAGGTCAGGCATAACCCCAAAATATTCCTGCGCGCCTCCATACGCGAGCCGGAACCCGGTAATCACCTCATCAAAAATCAGCAGGGCGTCATGGGTATCCGCACATGTACGGGCGGCTGAAAGAAACGATGTATCAGGTACAATCACCCCGCAGTTTGCCGCTACGGGTTCTAAAATAATCGCCGCAAGGTCTCCGCTATACGCCTCCGCCGCCGCGTTCAGCGCGTCCGCATCGTTATACGGCACAATAACCGTATGCTGAGTAAACGATTCCGGCACGCCCGGGCAATCGGGTATGCCGAGCGTCATTGCGCCTGAACCAGCCTGAACCAGCATATAATCACAATGCCCATGATACGATCCGGCAAACTTGATTATGGTGTTTTTTCCGGTATATGCCCGTGCCAGCCGGACAGCGCTCATCACCGCCTCAGTTCCCGAACAGGTCAGGCGAACCTGTTCCACAGACGGCACAGCTTCAACTATCATCCGTGCGAGATCTACCTCATTGCGGGTAGCGGCGCCAAAACTGGTGCCTTTTTCCACAGCCTTTTTCACCGCTTTCACCACAGGAGAATATGCGTGCCCGAACAGCAGTGCGCCCCACGACTGGCAATAATCTATGTACTCCGTATCGTCCTCAGCAAAAAGGTGCGAACCGGCGCCGGACTTAAAAAATACCGGCGTGCCGCCAACACCCTGAAACGACCGTACAGGGCTGTTCACCCCGCCCGGAATATATTTCAATGCTTCGGTATACAGCTCTTTGTTTATATCCATTGCGCCAGTTCTTTCGCGAAATACGTGATAATCATATCCGCGCCAGCCCGTTTCATGGCAATAACGGATTCAAGAATAAGGTCTTTTTCCGGTACGCCCGACTCCGAGGCGTACTGTTTCATCATGGCGTATTCACCGCTTACATTATACGCGGCAAGCGGAATATTGAACGACTGTTTCACACGGTATATTATATCAAGATATGCCAGCGCAGGTTTGACCATAACCACATCCGCGCCTTCCATAATATCCTGCTCCACCTCGCGAAGCGCTTCGCCGGGATTGCGGTAATCCATCTGATACGTTTTCCTGTCACCGAATTGGGGAGCTGAGCCGTACGCATCCCTGAACGGGCCGTAAAAATTTGATGCGAATTTCACCGAGTACGACATAATTTTTACCTTGTGAAACTTGTTATCGTCCAGCGCATTCCGAATCACTGCAACCTGACCGTCCATCATGGCTGACGGCGCGACGAAGTCAGTCCCCGATACAGCATGAGACACAGCTATTTTAGCGAGGATATCAAGAGTTTGCTCCAAATCGATTTCCGTCCCTTTCATGATACCGCAATGCCCGTTCAGCGTATGCCCGCATAGACAAACATCGGTTATAATACATAATTCATCGGACGAATAATGACGGCGCAGAGTACGAATGGATTTCTGCACTATGTTATCAGCGCGGTAGGCTGACTGAGCAAGCGTTTCCTTTTCTGACGATACGCCGAACAATAAAACAGATCGAACACCGAGTTTCAGCAGTTCGCCGATTTCCGTCACCAGCACATCGGATGAAATTCTATGGATTCCGGGCATAGATTTTATGGGGTCGGAAATCCGCGTGCCCTCAACAATAAAAAAGGGCATAATTAACTGATCTTTATGCAGGTGCGTTTCGCTGACAAGATCGCGCAGTGCAGTATGCGAGCGCATTTTGCTTAATCGATTATGTTCCATTTCCGTGCCTCTTTTAATGTCACGTCCCCAATACATGTAACGGTGATATGGCCGGGAACCTGTCCGTATCGTGTACAAAAGTTCCGTACTGTTGACGGGCTGGTAAAAAATATCTCGTCAAAAAACGAAAGGTCTATGTCCGGCAGAGATTCCGGCATAATGTTACGGTACGCTATTACACTGGTAACCTTGGCTCCGAGTTTCTCAAATCCCTGTGCCAGCCCTTTGTCCGACAAATCCGAACGGGGCATGAACACTTTTTTGCCGTTCATGTCCAGTGTAGCACAGGCATCCAGCAATCCGACAGAACTTTCCACGTCAGGCACCAGATCGGCCGCTACTCCGTATTCACCCAGTTTGTCAGCTGTGGATTGCCCTACTGCCGCCACGCGCGTCTTGCCCAGTGAACGGGTATCCAGCCCGCACCGGCTCAGCCTTTGAAAAAAATGGATGACTCCATACCGGCTTCCGAACACCAGCCAGTCAAAATATCCTATATTGCGAATATAATCATCCATTTCACTATAATCATCAAGCGGAACAATGGAGATTAAAGGCAGGTGATAATACAGCCCGTTCAGAAAACACCGTTCGCAGGACAACCCGGTAAACAGGATGCGCCTGCTGTTCAGCACCCAGTTGAACCGCTCCTCAAAACGGGCAACCTCTCCTATAATAAATATAGCCGGCGGCTCTATATCTTCCCGCTCAATATCCGCTGGAATTGAGCGTATTGTACCGCGTACTGTCTTTTGGCGCATGGACGCGATATTCGAAACCACAACTACCGGAGTATCAGGATCTTTCCCCGCCTCAATGAGCTGTTCAGTTATCCTGCCTATATTACGCACTGCCATATACAGCACTAGTGTATCGAGCGGAGCCAACGAGTGCCAGTCGATAATATTCTTGTTCTCCGCCTCATGCCCGGTAACAAAAGCCACATGAGACGAACAAGACCTGTCGCTGAGCGGTATGCCGCACACCGCCGCCGCGGCGCTGGCGGCAGTTATGCCGGGTATGACCTCATAATCTATTTCATTCCGGCGCAACACATCCATTTCTTCCGAAAGACGGGCAAACAGGACCGGATCGCCATTTTTAAGTCGAACAACTTTCTTCCCTGCCAAGGCATGCTGTACCATGACGTCATTAATGTTTAACTGCGATTCGGAATGAGTACCCGCGTACCGCTGTTTTCCCAGTTCCGCACACGATATTTTCTCAGCGCCCGGACGAGCCAGTTCCAGCAGGCGGGTATCTGTAAGGTAATCATAAATTATTACATCAGCCTGTTTTAAAACCGCCTGGCCTTTTACCGTAATATAATCAGGATGCCCTACGCCCGCGCCGACAATATACACTTTTCCCATAACTTACTCTTTCGCCATTTCATCTATTTCAGACATGATGCCGATCAGATCAGCATCGCTCGAACGAGTTGTCACTGCCAGCGCGCCCTGCAAAGGATGCGGTTCGAGTATATCAAACGGTATGCGCTGAGCGATACGATGCTCAAGGCCCAGCCGTTCCAGCGCGCAGGCGGCGATAATCACCGCATCCATATCGCTGGAATCCAATATAGTAAGCCGTTCACCGATTGTACCGCGTATATCCGCAATCTGCAGATCGGGACGGTATGTTTTCAAAGCGGTTTTGCGCCGTATACTGCTCGTTCCTATTACCGCTCCGGGCTTGAGCTGGTCAAGAGTCAGATTCCCTTTAGACACCAGCGCGTCATGCCGGCACTTCGGGCGGGTTATAGCGGCTATACATATACCCTGAGGCAGAGTGTCAGGCAAATCCTTGGCGCTGTGTATCGCGAAATCAATGTCGCCATTCAGCAAAGCGGTATCTATCTCGCGGGTAAAAAAATCAGAACCTTCAACCTGTGAAATAGGCGTCTTCTTATCGATGTCGCCATAGGTATCTATTTTCACGATAGAAAATTTCAGCGCCGGATGGGCTGTCCGCAATCTAGAGAGGATTTCGTCAACCTGAATCAAAGCGAGCGGGCTTGAGCGTGTTCCGACACGGTATATTGTTCCCATATCTTCGCTACCTTTTTCATGATGAATGGTTCAGCACGCTGTGCTTCCTGTTTGCGCACCGACAGGGTTTCGTCTATCACCCTGTTCAGCCCGTGCAGATCGTACAACGTTACGCCTGAAAGTACTCCTATCGCCGGATCAATGTCGCGGGGCAATGCAAGATCGACAAACAGGCGCTTTTTAGGCGTATCACTCTCGCTCTCAACTATTTTATTCATAAGAGCGTGTTTGATTATAAGATGCGGGCTGGCTGTGGCAGATATAATCACATCAGCATTTCTGACCGCGGTTTCCAACTCGTCAAACCTGAATGCCTGTCCGCCGATGCTCCCGGCAAGGCGCTCCGCCCTGTCGTAGGAACGGTTCGCGATAAAAACCACTGCAGGCCCGGCTTTATGCAAATATTTAAGTACCAGTCCGGATACCTTCCCCACGCCGATAATCAGCACTTTTTTACGATGAATATCAGGATACACAGACACCATCAGGCTGACCGCCACACTGCCGATCGACACTTTGCCTGAAGATAAAGCCGTGCGCCCATGCAGTTGCCGCGCGGCGGCAAAAGCGGCTTGAAACCACTGTTCAAGAGCAGAATCAGCCGCGCCATCCGCAATCGATTCCTGAAACGCCTCTTTCATCTGCCCAAGTACCTGCGTCTCACCCGGCACCATGGAATCCAACCCCGCAGTTACCCGGAACAGGTGCGCGAGCGCATCTTTTCCGCTATGCATATATAAATACGGTATTACGGTGTGGTTTTCCATACCGCACCACGAACAGAAATATTCGCGTATTACACTGAACGCCGCATACATATCCGGTGCGGAAACGTACAGTTCCACACGGTTGCAGGTAGATACAATAATTGCGCCATTCATGGAGCCGCTGTGCATAAAATGCGCGCGTGCCTGAGCCGCCCGTTTGCGGGTGAACGAGATCAGTTCTATATGTTCAAGCGGGCTGTATTTATAACTTGTGCCAATAACAAAAAACATCAGTTTACCCCATTACAGATCAGTTTTGCAGTGACAAACTACTATACCGCAAACGTATCCCGGAGTCAAGAGCGCCACTATCAGCGAGTGAAGTAAAACAACGCCGCGGTCAGGGCATATGAGAGAAAAATGGAAATAATCGGAGTAACCATCCACGTAATGCACGTTTTCTGTATGACACGATTGCGAAATGTAATGGCATGTCCGTCTTTGAGCCCGCTTACCGCTATGACGGATGCGACCTTTATCATGACAAACGACTGCGGCACGCCAAGAATAGACGCGATAATCATCAGCGACCCGCATACAAAACAGATAATCGTAGCGGTCAGCAAGCCAAGCGGTATAATTTCATCGCTGGTGGAAGTGAGCACTTTATCAAAAACTATCCCTCCCATTCCAAATACAGGGGCGATCAGCGCGAGCCCAAGCATAACATCCAGTATGCCGGCTCCAACAAGAGGTCCGACGGCATTGGATACATTGTTCGTACCCACACTGAAGGCGTTATAACAGCTTGCCATTATCACAAAAAAAGCGAGCCGTTTTCGATGGTTGACCAGTTTCTCATATATCCAGAAATTCGACGCCCGCGGCGGATATATCATTCTCCCGAAAAAATAGGTCAGAATATACCCTATTAACGGCATAAGTATCCAAAAAGGAATAAGATACATAATTGTCGACAGATATACCTGCTTATGAAACAGCCCCACGCCGATTATTGACCCGACCGACACCATACTGGTAGACTGCGGTACTTTTAACAGGTTGGCAATGAACAGACTGCACGTTGCGGTAAAACAGATGACAAGCACCGTGTCGACAGTAAGCAGTTCCGAGGGAATTATACGTGACCCAAGCGTCTTTGCCACAGGTTTGCCCACCAGTATCGCGCCAAGAATGACAAATATAATAAACAGTATCTGAGCACGGCGTTTCGTGACAACACGCCCTCCATACGCGGCGGCGAACGATGCGGCAAAATTACCGCCTCCCATATTGATAGCGAAAAACGCTATTATTGCGCTCAGTAGTATTCCCTTAATCATAGTACCATCCGTTTTAGATGTAATTGCTGAAATAAAAAATGTCATTGCGAAGCCTCGAAGAGGCTGTGGCAATCCCCTCCGCTAAAAAACGTATTACATTAACATACATTACACTTGTTGGGAAGAATAATGGCAGGTTGAGAATGTCAAATCGCGATTGACTCCCTCTTGCGTTACCGGTAATGCCGGAACACGCCGATTACCAGCCCGATAATTGATACCGGACAATCCCGCCGCGGAAAACGGAGTACATCGTACGCCGGGTTTTCCGGTATAAGCTCAACGCTGTCAGAACTCAGGCGGTACCGCTTGACCGTGGCTTCGTCGTCAACCATGGCAACGACTATATCGTTGTTGTCCGCAGAGTGCTGAGGCTTGACCAGCACAAGGTCGCCGTCTTCGATATGCGCGTCGATCATACTGTCGCCTTTTACCCGCAGTAAAAACGCGTTGCCGTAACGGACAAGCCTGCTGTCCATGACGAACTGGTCTTCCACATCCTCAACAGCGAGAATCGGTTGTCCGGCGGCGACACGCCCGATAACCGGAACCATGACCATGCGCCCGTCCATATCCTGAACCGGGGCTTTTTTGCGGTATTTCTCGCTGACTGTCATGGTGCGCGCGCCGCGGGGACGCTGAATAGCGCCTTTGCGTTCCAGAGCGTTAAGATGGTTCACCACAGTGGTTATCGACGTAAACCTGAAATGAGCCGCTATCTCCTGCAGTGACGGCGCATAACCCGCTTCCTCCGCATGAGCCGCTATAAAATCCAGTATTTCCCTCTGCCTTCCGGTGAGCGTTTTTTTCATCCCTGCCTCCCTGATTCCTATTTATCCGTAAATAATATAGCGTAATTATTTACGCATTTCAAGAAAATTTTCTTTGCAAAATCATCACAATATGATTAATGTAAGTAATGTTTATTTTTTTCATTCACTTATGAGAAAGGGGTTGCCATGAGAAGGATCAGCGTACTCTGGGTTCTGGCAGTGAGTCTGGCGCTTGCGGGTTGTTCAAAAAAAGCGTCTGAGCCGCTTGATTTCAAGGAAGTATCATTTATCACAAAAGATAATGTCACGATTTTCGCGGATTATTACCCGCCGTCAAAACCGTCGCCTGTCCTTATCCTGCTTCACATGTACGGGCGGTCGCGACAGACATGGGAACCAGCCGTAGCCGACTGGTACAACCGGGGTTTCACGATTCTGTCCATCGACCTGCGCGGGCACGGGCAGAGCACCGTAAAAGACGGTAAAGAGTTCCGGTTTACGTATCCTAAGTCAAAGACGGACAACATGTTCATCGACGCATGGCAGGATGTGGAAGCGGGTATCGAGTACCTCAAGCAGTACCCCGCCTGCATGACAGACCGCACCCTGATTGTCGGCGCGAGTATCGGGTGCAGTGTGGCTCTGCTTGCCGGATCAAAGCTGGAGCAAGTGCGGGGCGCGGTGCTTATGTCGCCGGGCACGAATTATCTGCAGGTCAATTCTCTGGAACATATAAAGAGTTTCGCGCCGAAACCTCTGCTGATGTTATCTGACGAAAAGGAATCGTCTGCTTCGGAACAACTTATAAAGGCTGGCGGGTATAAAGAAGATGTGCATCTCATTTTCCCCGAAGCGGGTCATGGCACGGATATGTTCGCCTCCAAAGACAGCAAAAAGATTATCGATACAATCGGTGACTGGCTCGCAAAACAGTTTTATAGGTAAACGACTCTTTTTGAATTCTGATTTTAGGAACAAGTAACAATGGCTCATCATGGTAAAACTGTTATAAAGCCAGATGGACAATTCTACTTTATCAAAGGGAGTTGGTGGTTTGGCATATTCTTAATATTAACTCGCGTAACATTGATGTTAATGTCTGTTACAAACTATTTCAAGAGAGATCAATTAATATTTCTCGTTTGTATTCTTTTTATGTTTATAATTTTTCCAGCAATTATTTGCCAATGGTTTATGTTTCGTCTTAAATATTCCACTTTCCACGATACATTTTTCATAATCGGCTTGTTAAGAAAGAGTTATCAATATACAAATGTTGTTTCGATAACGAAAAGTGTTTTAGCTCCAAAAGTTTTTGCTCATTTATTTGTAATTACAATTCAGTGCAATAATACAAGCAAATGGTTTTATGTAATGCCTGAAACAAACCTAGACGAGCTTCGTGAAAGAATTGAAGGGGCAAATGGCTAAAGGAAAAAGAATAATGAAAAGATTAATAATTATAATTGTTGTAATTGTAACTATCGCTTTATTTTTTTCTATGTCCTATAATAGGGAGTTTTGGTGTCAACAAGCATGGATAGGCTGTATGAGAAATGTAGTGGAATATTTTTGGTGTCCAAATGATTTGTTTCTGTCCGTTTTTAAAGAAGATATTGATATCTCCAAAAAGAATTATTCCAAAGAATTTGTTTTTGAAATTAAGTATGTCGGACCATATGAAATTGGACTTTTTATAGATAAATTAGCTCCTGATTTAACATGGGAAGAGTTTCAACTTAAGTTGAGTTTAAAAATAGATTTTTACATAAATAACAAACTTACGTATTCAATCTCAACGGGTTCAGATTATTATTTTATTTCTAGAGGAAGATCCGAAGGTTTTTTAGCCTTACAAAGGTTGAAGGTTCCTAAGAACTTAGGTAGAGGGAAAAAAATAAAATGTCATGTTACGGTTTTAAGTGAAGATAAAGATTTTTATGATAAGTTTGGCCCTACTAAATTAGGGCTTCTTCGCAGGTCAGAACTATAAGATATCCGGACGCCAGCGGACAGTTTGAGGAATTCACTAAAGAAGCATCACTTGAGGATATTCGTATCGCGGAAGAGGTGTTAGCATGGATCGAAAGACATCTTTGATTAAAAACCTGCAATCTTTTAAACAAAGTCTTGGCAAAGAACTTCATATCAGCAAAATGATCTTTTTCGGATCAAGAGTCAAAGGGAATTTCAAAGCCGACTCTGATATAGACCTCATCCTTGTTTCAAAACAATTTGAAGGAAAAAAATTTCGCCATCGCCTTTTAGGTTTCTTCAAACACTGGGAATTTAAATATCCTGTTGATTTCCTGTGTTATACGCAAGAAGAATTTAATACGCTGAAAGATCAAATCACCATTGTTAAAGAAGCCGTCACGGAAGGCATTGAAATTGACTGATTGGTTGTGACATAGAACTATCGTATCCTTCCTACTTCACTTACAACACAAAATTATGTTTTTATAACTTGCTGAGGTGATTTACGAACTGAGTTCGTTTCGCAATGACATCATTCATAAATATATTGTAGGGGCAGGGCACTGACCTGCCCGTTCTAAAAAGCTGATTTGCAACGGTTTCACCCTAAAACATCAGCGGAGGAGATTGGTTTGCCGCTTCGCTCCGCCCAATGACAAGGAATTAATCAATAAATTGGGATGTGTCCCTAATTTAATTATCTGCCATCATTTTTTCACGCAGAGCAAGGTACTCTTTTTCAAGCCCATCACTGACTTCCACGTGATATTTATACGATGAGGGAAAATCAAAAAGTGCCGCATCAAACTGTTTCTTCTGATCCATAACATACTGGCGCGTAATTGATTCACGCGGAATATCCCTAACCGGTTTTCCATGCTCAATATACGTTTCCAGCAATGATTTCCCTGATTTCGGAACAAGTTCGGTATCGCGGCAGACATAATCTTTCGTGAACTTATCTCCCTCGGATATGCGGTAAACCTGCTTTTTGCCCGGATACAGCTTTTTGCCGGAACTCATCTTGAAACAGGGCTTCTCCGTGCCGTCCGGCTCAGTCACCTGCACCAGTTTATACACGACATTCAGGCTGGGGCAATCCGCGGATGTAACCATCTGGGTTCCAACTCCATACCCGTCAACAGGCGCGGACCGGCTGACAAGTTCCCTGATCTTATACTCATCAAGATTACCGCTGGCAAAAATTTTTATATCCGTTAATCCCGCAGAATCGAGCTGAGCACGCACAGCCCTGCTCGTTTCAAGCGGATCGCCGCTGTCGATACGCACACCGTCAATCCGTTTTCCCATCCTGATAATTTTCTCGATGGCGGCAGGTACGTCATAGGTATCTACAATAAAAATTGTCTTGTGCGGAAAGAGCTTATGATAAGTCTCGAACGAATCGGATTCCTCGTCAAACGCTTCCACCCACGCATGCGCCATTGTGCCGTATGTAGGTATGCCGAACTCCATGCCCGCTTTGACGTTCGATGTGCCCGCGCATCCGGCAATATACGCCGCCCGCGCCGCAAGAACCGCCGCTTCAGTCCCATGCGCTCGGCGTGACCCGAACTCCAGCACCGGAGCAGGATACGCGGCATCAACTACCCGTGCCGCTTTTGAGGCGACCAGTGTTTCTATGTGAACGCTCGCAAGGAGATATGTTTCTATGAGTTGCGCTTCAATGATCGGCGCGGTTACCTGAATTACAGGCTCAGTATCGAATACTATTGTCCCTTCAGGAACAGAACGAAGCGTTCCGGTGAATGATACCTTCTTGAGATACTCAAAGAATGATTCATCGATGTGCCTGAACGCATCGTGCTCACGGATATATGCTATTTCATCGCCTGTAAACCGTAATGACAGCAGGTATTCCACTATCCTCTTAAGCCCGCTGAATACAAGGTACTGCCTGTTGTCAGGAAGGTTACGAAAAAACAACTCGAAAGTAGCGATGGTATTTTTTTTACTAAAAAAGTACCCTGCGCTCATGGTCAGTTCGTATAAATCCGTGTTCAGCGCGGCATGGCGCTCGCTCATGATATCCTCCGTTTATTGAGTAACTTCAACCCGTCCTGTTTGAGCCCGCCATATCTCGATCGGTTTATCAAACGGCCCCTGTTTTCCGCGGAACAACGCCATGTAGGGGCTGTCCACAGGATACCAGTACGTATTTTCCCACTTCACAAATGCCTGAGCGAAAAACGGCAGGTTCGGCTGACAGGATATTTCCCGGTACCGGTTTCCATCGATCCAGACATCATCTTTCCCTTTTATGGTGAACATCAATGACCCGCCGTCCCAGTTAATCATCATAATGTTTTTCATCTCACCTTTTTTGATGCCCAGTTTCCCGATGGAAAAATGCAGGGCGTCCGGCACGGATATCAGATCAGAGCTTTTCCGTTTAATCGTTTTCCGTTCGGATTTTTCGCAGGCGCGGCTATAAACCACCTGTTTGGGTTCTACGGAAACATCCACCGTCTCATAGACTTCCCCGTCATGACTACGTTCCACATGAGCGGATATCAATTGCCTGGTTTGAGTTTCAAAGATGCATTGGAGCGTTTTTTCCGCGTTGCCGTCTTTTTTGTACCGCCTGAAAATAATGCCGTTATCAGATGACACCATTTCTTCCTGAATTTCAGGCAGACTGGTTCCTGATTCTGTTTCCTTGCTCCGATACGTATCACGGAAAATCAGTTTCTCCTCGCAATATGAGTTTGTCCATGAGACAAGAAGGACTAAAAAACAGATTGCCAGTGAAACAGTTGATTTCATCAAGTGGTAACCTCCTCTATGTGCGGAATATCTATTGTTTTACGAGATCTGACCGCTTTTTCCGCGCTTATCGCCAGCGCCGTGGCATAGTAGCCTTCTCGATAGCCGCATCCTGTGGAACCCGCGTTTTCGCAGGCGTCGACGAATATATCCATCTGCTGCTGCATACCGTCGAAACTATGATGCCCGTAATCCGGAACCTGCACCTGTTCAAACGAATCGTCAGCTGTGTGCCGAAGATAGAGCGTTCCGGTGAAATATCCAGCCTCAACCATTCCTTCGGTACCGATACACCCGATCATCCAGTCGTCACCCCGGGGAGCGTACCTGCACAACTGCAATGACCCAATGGCGCCGGAACTGTATTCAACGCCGATGTATGCGCCGTCAGTCAGGGCAGTATTTTCCCGTGCCATATGCCCGCCCACACCGTTACACCGGACAGGATACCCGCCAGCCATAGCCTGCATCAGGTCAAAGGCGTGCACCGCCCACGAATTGAGGCTTCCGCCCGAAGAAGTTTCATCGTTGACCCAACTGTCTGTCCTGTACGGCCAGATGCTGTTGGAATAACACCTGCACCACACCTGTTTCGGCGTACCGACAGCGCCGGACTGCAGGATTTTCATAAGTTCCTGAAAAATATTACTGAATCGAATCACAAACCCAACATGGAACACTGTTTTTGCATGAGATACCGACTGCACGATTCTAAGCGCATCGTTTATGTTTGCGGCTAAAGGTTTTTCACAAAAGATATGTTTTCCTGACCATACAGCGGTGTGTATCAGGCCGGGAAATAAAGATGGAGGCACACAGAGCAGAACAGCGTCCACATCAGGATGAGAACATACCGCATGCGGGTCGGATAATATTTCAGGCTCGCCCCCGGCTTCGGAAATCATTTTCAGGGCTTCAACGCGGTTGTCTTCTCCCCTGTTGTAAATAGCGGTTATTTCTTCGCCCGCGGTAATGATGCTGAGAATATGCGATTCCCTGCAAAACGGGCCTGTGCCGACAATACCGAATCGAATCATAACCGGATCCTTGCATATTAAGGTGTAATGTCGTTGTTGTTATGACGATTATAGTGTATAATATTACAGTTGAAGAATAAAATCCATAATATATAAAAACGGGTTGGCAAATCCATATGATAAACGCATGGCATAAAAAATTTCGTCATCTTTTCAATCCCGTTGCGGCGATTGCTGTCACCGGATTGATTCTATCCACGTATGTATCCAGCGTGTACAGCCTTCCGGAAACGCTCACAAAAGAGCTGAGGGCAAATCCTAAAACAGGCACCATCGTGGAATCATTTACCGGGTTGGACGACCGTGAAATCATGATTATCATGGATGCCCACTGCAACGCTCAGGCTCAACAGCATATCGCTGATATTCTCTCTTTGTACGTTTCCGATCCGCAGAAAAAAATTATCGCGATGGAGGGCGCCGCCGGAGAGCTGGGCATATCGGATTTGCGCACCTTTCCTCTGGAAAAAACGCGGTCAGCCGTATCTTTATACTTTCTTAAGGAAGGAAAGATCAACGGCGTAGAATATTTTAATATTATTGCGCGCCCGAACGAAAACCAGCCGATTACCATCGGTGTGGAAAACGCTGAGCTGTACATCAAAAACCTGACGCTGTACCGTTCGTTCAATGAATCAGCCGTTCAGGCGCAGGATTATATAGCGCAGTTAAAGAAATTTACCTACAACATGGCGGAAAGTTCATACGGGTTCCAGCAGAAACAGTTTGACGCCATGTCACAGGCTGTTCAGCGTAGCGAAGTGTCGTTTGTCCAGTACTGCATGTACCTTGTTGACCTGATGACCGAATACGGTGCCGGACTGAACGAATATCCGGCTATTTCTATGCTTCACCGTTCACTGGAGATCGAAAAGCAGATCGACTCGTTCCGCCTTGAATTCGAACGGGATAAAGCGGTTGCTCTTCTTGCCGCGGAGAAAGAAACGGAATCGTACCTGTCGGGCATGTATAATGACCTGCAGATAAACAAGATTACCCCATTTGACTATTACACGCGGCTGTTTGAACTGGCTCGGGAAAAGAACGTTGACCTGTCATCATTCAAACAACTGCATATATACAGCGAATACCTGAAAACGTCAAAAGGTGTCGACCATGCCCAGCTTATTGCCGAATCCGCCTCGGCTCACGATCAGCTCGCAAAACTGATTTTCAGTGATCCCGGGCAATACGCCGTGTACCAGTGGAGTTCACGCTTCGCCGTTATGGCGAAACTGTTCAGCCTCGATCTGTCTGCCAGCGAATATAAACGCCTGCTTGAGGAAAAGGATCTGTACCTGCCGGAAAGCATTGGAGCGTTTCTTGCGCAGTATAACGCGCCGTCGGAACTGACCGCAGGCCTGCCGGAAATATCAGGCGAGCTGGAAAACTCCCTTTTATTCTACGAAACAGCGCATCAGCGTAACCGCACAATGATCGACAACCTGCTTTCAGACATGGAAATAGAAAACTGCGAAAAAGCGTGCCTTGTTGTGGGCGGATTCCATGTCGAGGGTATAAAGGAAATTCTGGCGGAAGAACTTATATCATACACAATTGTTTCGCCCGGCATGACTGATCACAACCATTACCAGTTATACCGTGACCGTTTAAACAACACCCGCTCGCCGTTTGAGCAGGCTCTGGAAAACGCGATTACCCAGTTTTCAAGCCAGAGCAGAAGCACGTTAGCGGTCGCCTCGCTTCTTGCGAGGCATGCGCTTCTTGACTCAAAAGGCGCGAAATCGTTTCGTATAGAGCTTAAGGCAGTACTGACTGCCGCCGGCATTAAAGAACTGGAATCACAGGGGTTATATAATTTATCCGACTTAAAGGACAGAATAGAATCGTTCATTCTGGCAAAATGGGGTTCCAGCAACTTTCAGGAAATGCGGTACATTAACCTGTTCAGGGGCTTGAGCGGCGAACTTATCCTTGAAATGGAAATTGTCGGGAAAAAGTATACCTTCTCGTTCAAACCGGAATCCGAAGCGGAACGGCAGTTTTTCCCTGACGACGCATCCAGAATACTGACCGATATAAACCTTGACGGCATCACAGTTGTCGTGCGTGAAGGCTCGTATATTGAACATGAAGCGGCTCATAGCGTTACCCTTTCTGCTCTGACTCGGTTAATGGAAAATCCGCTTCCGATGGATGATCTGAATAAATTGTTTCTTGCCAATGCGGATGTCCGCGACGCGCTGGTTCAGAAATGGCTTGACGCTCAGATAGTCCAAATCAACCAGACAGATACCGGAAAATTTATTGAACTGACGCAATCCGGCAGAGAATTTGTCGAAACGGCGCAAACTCTTATTTCCAGAGGCATCACCGCACCTGACACATCATTGCCTCAAAGCATAACTAATACGCTCAAAACACAGAATATAACTGAAATTATCATTGATCAGTCAGCGCCTCTCCCGGTTGTTATAGATTTTCTCATCGGAATGATGCAGGCTGATGCTGACCAGTGGACAGGAACCAACCCGGTCATTTTCGCGCTGTCAGGGGAATCATCATTGTATCAGGCGCAGGTTTCATCCATACCCGGTTCCGATACACGCAGGCTGGAATTTATCGTCACCCGCCATGCGGACAAACCATATGACACAGAAACCCGCGACGCGAATATCAGCAGTATATATAACAACCCTGCGGTGCTGGCGGATCTGTTCAGGGTATCTGAAGAACGGAAGTTTATACCGACATCACCCGCGCCGGAATCAACAAAGGCGTTACTGTCAGGCAGGACAGCAAAACAGCAGGCTGTTCTGGACAAACTGCTTGCGTTTATCGGTGACCCTGAGACGTTCAATGACCGCCCGAAAGCCATTGTCTTTGACCTTGACGGCACTTTGTCCATCCGTGAAGGAGATGCCTTTTTGCCTATTCCTGACGAAATAATCGATGTCATGGGCAAACTGATGGATCGCGGTATTCATATAGTCATTATTTCAGGACAGGTCTATGACGGTATAAAAGAACGGGTTGTCAGCCGTTTCGCGCCGGAACAGCTGTCCCGGTTACACGTATATGCTAACAATGGGTCGCTGGCTAAAGGTTTTGATGAAACCGGAGCGGAAAAACCGTACTACGAAATCACCATACAGGACGTATTTCAGAATACGCAGAACTATGATTCTTTTGTCGAATCAGTCAAACAAATTGTTGCCGAACAGGATGTTGACAAGTACATCCTGCGTGTCAATCACGGGCTTATTACAGTACGTTTACCGGGCGAAACATATCCCGACTCAGTACGACGGCAAATATACCATAATATCATTGACCTCATGCAGAAAAACGGGATTCCCCTGCAAGCCGCCATTGCCGGCAATTACAGCATAGATATATCAGCCAATGACAAAGGCGATGCGATTAATGATTTTATTACAAACCGCCTTGCCGTATCGGAAGACGATATACTCGTTTTCGGCGACAGTTACGACGGAAATGACGAAAGCATGGCGCTTGCGGCGTTACGCGCAACACATTTTCAGGTAGGCAAAGTTTCTTCACCAGAACTCCTGCCTGATAACGTATTCCTAGCTGAACCGACAGGCCCTGACAGCACGCGCGATATTCTGAATACGCTTGACAAAATGATCGGCATTGTCGTTGACGGCCAGTATGACCAACCGTCAGCACAGGTTGCCGCTACGGTTCTCAAGAACATGGAAGCGTATTATGATTTTCATCGCCGGTTTTCCAGAGAAACACCTGTATCCGAACTGCCGGAAAAAAAGATACTGCCCATATGGTACGCCACGAACGAACCTCAATGGGAACAGGTTATCGGGCAATTGCGCTCAGAGGCATACCATAACACCTACGTCGGTGTTGCCGCCAGCGGGGTAAACCTCTCATATATCGCCGCCGCTGAACCAGAACAAGCTGTTATCCTTGATTTTAACCCGGTCATAACCCAGTTTTTTATACCGCTTCGGAGTATGCTGGTTACTTTTGCCCCTACACGCATTGATTACCTCTCTCTGCTTTCCGCGCGCCCTGTGCGGCGGGTGGTACGCGACGGGAATGTGTTTTTCCAGCGATATGCCAGAGAAGGCGAAACTCCAATGGAAATATCTTCAGACGCGACACTTCCTGAAATATACGCCTTTTTCAGGGATATCAAACCATCTCCAAAATATCTTGAAAACGTCTCACAAATGCTCGGGAAATTTTTCCCTGACCATATACGCCCTTATGTCGGCGAACTGTGGGAATACGAAGTAATGAGAAATAAAGGCTTTGATATGATGAATATGCTGGAACAGCTTATAAAAGCTGACCAGCGGGCAAAACAATCGCTCACATGGTTATCCAACGAAGACCTGTTCCAGAAAACACGGGCATTTATCACTGAAGGACGCCTGCTCGCCGCTGAAACCAACTGGGCGGGCGAGGAAATAGCGGACGTGGCATCTTACCTCTCTTCACAAGGCAAAGATGTTGACCTGATTTATCTTTCCAATGTCATGGATAAAGTAGCGGCTTTCGGTTCTAAAGAAGGCGCTCCTGATATGGTGACCAATTATCTGTCTAATATCGCGTCCATGCCGAAATCGGACAATACTCTGGTGCTGTCCGACCCCAGTTTACAGAAGCATCTGATAAAATCGGTGGAAGCGTACACAAAATCGAATTACGAGGATATGCTGGAGTCACGCACTGCGGAGCGGTTCACCAATAAACCGTTTACTCCCCGCACAGACAATGATTTCATCGCAGTGCAGGTACGAGGGTACACTGATGTAATAGAAAACATACTCACTCAGAACCGACGCCCGGAACTCAGCTCCTTTTATGCTGATGCTGATTCCACAACGCACTCCGCCATACTGCATGATATCGCCGATCAGACAATATCGTACTGGAAAAACATTCAGCAGAATATACGCAGTCATGAGACAATGTCCGCCGACAAACGCCAACACGCTATTGAACTGCAGGAACTGTTCGGATATGCGTTGAAAGATTTGGATTCCGTGCTGAACGCGTTCCATAAACCTGAAGATTTCCTGATGCAGTTACTGCTTATGCCGTACGACGCGGGACGAGCCTACCTGCCTGCTGTTATCACCGATTTGAAAGCACGCATCGTCAGCTCAGTCGATGTATTTTCCAAGGATCCGGACATTATTCTTGTTGACTCGTCACTGGTTACCAGAGATGTCGATACCGGCAACTTCGCGCTCGGCACCACGCTCGGCGAATTCCGACGCGAGCATCGCAACAGGCACAACCGCCGCGCAATAGTTATAGCCGTGAATACGGAATCAGGCGACCGGCTGGCATTGCGCAAACATCTCGATGCCTCGCTGTTCACCCGGGGAGATACATCCAATTCATTTGACGATATTCTCGCTCTGGGTTTTGATGAACGTTCCACATCCGATGGAATCCTGTACCAGTACGCGACAGGCGCACACAACCAGCGATATGTCGACCTGCAAATACAGGAACGGTTCAGACAGGAAGGCATAACATCCCCGTCGGATGCCCAATTCGCAGCAATGCGTGAAGATGTTATTGCAGAGATATTCCTTCAGCAGAAACTGCAGAATATACTGCATCGCGACACAGGAATTCCATTTGATTCTCTTCAGGACAGGGTATATATTGTTACCGACAAAACCGATTCAGCACTCGCGGGTTATGCTCGCCAGAACGGTAACGCGGTTCGTGTTATCGAAAAAAGCGCAACGGAAAGCGACGGAAACATCTCAACAGGTCTTTTCCTGATCGATATCCTGAACTCGCTTGGCAGTGAACAGTTACCTGCGGAGATGCTTGTCGTTTCCATAAATGACAGAATCGTGATCACCCCTGAATATAATTATCTGGATTACCAGTCAATCCTGTCTCTGTTTCAGAGTATTTACACGCAATATGCCATTATGGCTCAAACTGCTCCGCCAACATACAAACAACTTATTGACGCAGTAGGGCAATTGCGTACAACCGGGCAATTCAGCGCAACTGAAGAAAACCTTCTTCTGCCGCAAGACGAAATGAATGCAAAATTCTCCGCGTTCCTTAATACGCCGATTGCTCAGAATGAACTATCAGCAGTGGTACTGCGTATGCTGAAACCGATATTTGATATCCGTGAAAAACGGGTGGTGCAATCTCTGTTCAAACAGCATATAGCTGTTACGACTGCTCAGGATGTAATCCGGCAAATGAAAACCGACCCGGAAACACCGTTATCGCTCGGCGATTTCACCGCACAGCTGAATAACCGCGGTATCGATATTGCCGATATAGCTCCTTTCCTCGAAGTAAACATGCCGGTACGACCGGTCAGCAACACGCTGAACAAAGCGATAAACCATCAGCGTGCGCTTGATACTTCAGCATAATCGTTTTGTTTGCCAATCGAATTTTTTCTCATTTCCACAACCATATTCCCGATGAATACGGAAAATTGCTATTTTCTTGTTTATTAATACGATAGAACTGCCGATAAAAAAAATAGCGTATACATTTAACTCAGATCACAGGATGCATGGTCATGACGCTAAGAAAGCACAATTCTCTACATCAGGAATTCACAGGCCTGTCGCCTGAATCCCCATTAAATGCAGTTCTGCCCCGTCTGGCGATAAGTATAGGTATCTGGTCATGGCTGATGGTATTCATCATCGGATCAATATCGTTTTATAAGTCAATATGCGTTATAGAACAGCATATTAAAGATGATTCCCTCGCTCGGGTGTCTTATATCGCGAACAGCGCCGGTTTGCAGAAAGAAGCGCAGAACAATGAGGACATCATAAATGCCATACGTACCGTCTGGGACGCGGCATCAGACCGTCAAGAGGATGAATACCTCTGCGTATTTGACAGTAATTCCACCCTGCTGTATCATTCCAATAAATCCGTGCCGGCTGGAGAGAAAGCCCCTGATGCTGTCCTCTCTGATTCAAACGACGCCTCAACACGGTCATTGCATAGCCTTATCAGCCGTAAGATGCGTTATGTGGGAACCTGTACCGCCACTGTCGGCAATAATCAGATAGCGGCTATCCTGCCAGTGCCTGAGAGCGATCTGACAGTCGGTATATTCCGTTCCAGGGAACAGGTCGATACAGCTATTTTCACTATCCTCAAACCATTTTCCATAGGGTTCATTATTGTCGGTGCACTGATAATACCCCTCTCACTACTGGTTATATCGATATGGATATACCTGTTATTGAAAAAACAGTCCAAGAGCGAACGTACCCAGCGGCTGATGCATTATATGATAGAAAACATAGTAACGCCCACAGCTATAATTTCCCCGGATTCACGCATCGCATACGCGAACAAAGCCGCCTGTGAAATGCTCGGATACACGCGGGATGAGCTAACCTCGCTGTCAGTACCGGAAGTTTTCCCCGGTATCTCCATAACGCGATGGGCAAAAGCATTTAGTGTCCTGAGAAAGCGAGTGTCAACAAAACAGGAACTCATGGTAACCGCGAAAAACGGCGCCCGCATTCCTGCGGAAGTGGTGGCGAATCATATGACATTTGACCACAGCGAATACATGATAGTTTTCGCCCAGAATATTACGGAACGCAAACTCAAGGATGAAGAAATAGCGCGTGTTCAGCAACAGCAGAAAGCTATTCTTGATACAATACCCGATATTGCGTGGCTCAAAGACAAAAACGGTATTTTCCTTGCGGCAAACGAAGCATACGCCGCTTTATGCGGGCATCCTGTTGACAGTATACCCGGATGCACGGAATACGACCTCTGGCCTGAAGAACTCGCAAAACAACACACTGACAGCGAACAGGACATACTGGTCACAGGCGAATGCCAGAGAAACGAAGGGCAAATCTTTATGGAAAACGGCGATGATATCTGGATAGAAACCATTATCATGCCCATTATCGATGAAGAAGGGATACTTATAGGCACGGCAGGCATCGGGCGGGAAATGACCGACCGTAAAAAGGCGGAAAACGAACTCCGGGCGCAACGCGACCATACCGAGCAGATTATTCATAACAGCCCTGCCATTATCTGCAGTACAGACGCACACGGCATAACCACGCTGGTCAACCCTGCCGGAGAGGAAATCACCGGCTACACTCATGAAGAACTTGTCGGCAAATCATGGTGGAAAACCTGTTATCCTGATATGACAAATGACCAGTTCGGGGAATTTATCGAGCAGTTAAAAACAGGCCCCATTCGTAATTATGAAATGGAGCTGACCGCTAAAAACGGTGGAAAACGCATTATCCTATGGAATTACACGCTGAAATATTCCAGTTCAAATACTATTCAGGAAATTATCGGTTTCGGCAACGACATTACCGAACGCAGGGAAATGGAAGAAGAACTGATGCGAGGACGAAAACTCGACTCGCTCGCTGTTCTTGCCGGCGGCATAGCGCACGATTTCAATAACGCATTAACCAGCGTGCTCGGGTATATTTCCCTCTCGAAACTGGACATGAAACCGGAAACATTATCCAAGGCAGAAGCAGGAGCGCTACGCGCTAAAACGTTAAGTGAAAAGCTCCTCACATTCTCGCGCGGCGGCGCGCCGATCATACGTGACGCGTCACTTACCGATGTCGTAAACGACGCGATCCACGCCATCAGCAGGTTCGAAAATGTCACGGTCGAATGCACTATGCCTGAAACTCTCTCGGCGGCATGCATCGACAAAGGGCAAATGCGGCAGGTTATAGTGAATATCCTGACCAATGCGGTGGAAGCCATGCCGGACGGTGGAAAAATATCGGTTTCCGCCGTGGAAATCCTTCTTATGGATGGTGAATTTTCCGAACTGTCTGAAGGCGCATACATTAAGCTGTCTATTGCCGATCAGGGCACCGGAATCGCTGAAGAAAACCTCCCAAAAATATTCGACCCGTTTTTCACGACTAAACAAAATGCCAGCGGGCTGGGGTTATCATCCAGTTACTCAATAATAAAGAAACATCACGGTTTACTTACTGTTAAATCCGCATTCAGCATAGGAACCATTGCCGATATTTATATCCCCTGCGCTGTACGGTCAGCACAGGAACCCGAAACTCCCGCCGCGGTTGAGGTAACTCAACCTAAAACAACCGGCAAGCAGAAACATATTCTTGTGATGGATGACGAAGCAATGATCCGGGAACTGCTTAAACAGGCGCTGGAACATCTTGGTTATAACGTTGAGGTTGCCAGCGACGGCAAGGAAGCTGTGGAATCCTATAAAAAATCGTATTCCACGGAAAACCCTTTTGATGCGGTTATCATGGATCTCACTGTCCCCGGCGGCATGGGCGGCAAAGACGCTTTCGCGGAAATACTGAAATTTGATCCCACGGTGACCGGTATTGTCGCGAGCGGGTATTCCAAAGACCCGGTTATGTCGAATTATCACAACTACGGCTTCAAGGCGGTCATTCCAAAACCTTTTAAAATCAATGACCTTCAGGATGTCGTATCTTTGCTTGTGAATTCAGCAGTATAAATACCACAGGGCACAATAAGGTACACTATTACATCATAGGCGCGAACGGCGCCGCAACGCTCATTGGTATCTCTTTAACAGCCATGTTATGTATAACCATTGATACGCGTAGTGCCCACAAGGCATCAACCACACTTCCCCCCGGGTCGGCACACATTCGCGCCCCAGATATTCACTGTCCCCCACTTGTTCAAAACTCACCTAACAGCAAAAGGATTTCCACAAAAAGCGCATCTCAGACTAACATTCTATCCCTACAACACCCAATCCATTTATTTATTACATAAATAACCAAAGATATTTTTCTGCATAATGCAGCATACGGACATCACAAACCATGCGCCGTTGTTTTAATAAAAATAAAATCAGGCTTGTCATTGCCTCTTTTGTGTTCCTGTGAAATATTTATACCGTATACGAGATATTTTTGTTCATTTTTGGAGCGAAACATGATCTAATATTACTAAATAGTGCTTGTATGAACCTGATTCAGACTGTACTATAAAACACGAGACTGTCAGAAATATTCTATACTTTTAACAATAAAAGAAGAGAGGTGCACCAGTGAAAAAAAGTTTCTGGAACTATTTACTGCTTCTTTCACTTATTTCCATGACAGGGATATATGCCTGTCCTGCCTATTCCCAGCAAGGCAAAAATGTTGGTATAGCGAATAGTGTGGAAGGTATTGTGAACAATTATCATCAAGGAGCGCCTGCTCCTGAGCGTATGGAAACAGGCAGTAAAGTGTATCTTAACGACAGGATACTCACGGAAAAGGAATCAAAAGTACAAATAGTATTCAGAGACGACAGTGTCATAACCATAGGCCCTGAAAGCGAGCTGTCTATAGATGTTAATGTGTATGACGAAAAAACTGAGCGCCGTGAATCGGTGTTGTCTCTTGCTAAAGGGCGTGTCCGGTCAGTGGTCAGCAAGTCATACTCCCGTAACAATTCACGTTTCGAAATTCATACCCGCACAGCAACAGCCGGTGTCCGCGGTACGGAAAACGCAGTGGAAACAACTGAGAATCCGCCTGATACAACGGTATTCGGCATACGCGATACCACAACGACTCAGAGCACTGATCCCAATTTCCCCGATCAATATCCGGTAGGACCAAACAACGGTGCGCGGTTTCCTGAAGGGCAGGAACCCCAACTATTTGAGTTTGAGTTTGACGACCCCGCGTTCCTCGAAGTTATCGGCGATACCACTATCCCGGGTTCTGACGACATTGAAGACGATGTTGAAATGGGCGCATTAGGCACAAATCCCCCGGACGATTTTCAACCGCCGGAAGGTCCCGAACAGGAAATCGACGACCTGATTACTCCGCCATTCGAACAGGAAATTGAGCCGGAACCGGAAGATGAAGACAACCATTACCATGACGGTTACGACGGCATGGGTTTCGGGATGGGCCCCTGATAGGGTAAGGTACTCGGCTAACATTTAATTCGGACTTTATATCGGAATTGGTACAAAACAGCCGCTCTCGTCACTCAATATTAAAAATTGATTCCTGAGCCGGTTGGTGCGGGAAAGAAGGGTTCTTTTCATCAACCGTTCTGTACTCATAGCTGGCACAGGGTGAACTGTCTGAATGGAACGTGCAGAAGAGTCCTATTGTCGCGTTTTTGCCAAGCGAGATGGCAGTCATTGGAAATTGTATTCCTGATATAACATAATCTCGTACATTTGCAACTATCGAACAAGCGCCAGACTGCATGCCGGCAGGCTGATCCTCAATCATAGTTGCCTTGAGAGAATTCTCTGCGCTGACAGCGTGTAAAAAAATTATACTTATGTATACCGCAATCCGTTTCATGACTACCTTGTTGCGCTTTTATCCTATTCATGCACAATTAGTTATATTTAATTATATATCTATCTTCCTGTTATGTCAAATGGTCAGTAAAAATGAAACCGGTATCCGGTTTAGTAATCAAACTATCTATAAGCATAATTAATAGTAATAGGCTATTGAAAGGGAACACCTATGAACTCCAACGAGCGCCCTGTACTCCTGATCATCTGCGATATAAGCGGTTATACACGTTACATGGTTTCAAACAAAATTTCTCTGGAACACAGCCAGCTGGTTATAACCGAGCTTATTCAGGCGATTGTGGACGAAATAAAAATACCACTGCATCTCGCCAAGCTGGAAGGTGACGCAGTGTTCTGTTACGTGCCGAAAGAATCAGCCGAGTACACATGGCAGGAAATACGGTTTATCATTGGAATTAAGCTGTTGCGTTTTTTCGAATTGTTTTCTGCCAAACTTGAGTCCCTGCTCAGCCATCCTGACTGCGAGTGCTTGTTTTGTAAAAACCTCGATCAGTTAAAGCTTAAAATTATTGTACATAGCGGAACAGCGATGTTCATGAATATTAACGAGTTCAATGAACTCGGCGGGCTTGATGTCATTATCCTGCACCGATTATTGAAAAATTCTCTCCCGTCAAAACAATATATACTCCTGTCCGAATCAGCCTTTAATGACATTACGTTCCCCGGCTCTTTACGGTTCGTCCCTTCTGCGGAAACATATGACGCTATCGGGCAAATAAATACGTATGTTTATTTCCCTGATGCCGCTGACCGCAACCGGTACATGAGCGCCCGTTCCCAGATTATTCGCAGGATACGGGCAGGCATCCGCGGGTTAATCGCTCACCGCCAGACTGCGAATGTGTAACATATAAATTATAAAGGGGTTCCAATGAAACAACAGCTTCTTTCCACAGAAACAAGTACACTTCTGATCATTGATATTCAGGAAAAATTTCTGGCGACAATCCCTGACCTTGACACAGTCATCGACAACACCGCCAAAATGATCGCCGCGGCTGTTGAACTGGATATACCAATAATAGTTTCTGAACAATACCCGCGCGGGCTGGGCAATACGGTAGATACAATACGACGTTCAGTGCCTGCGGATGCCTCCGTATTTGAAAAAACCTCGTTTAGCTGTCTTGGCAATTCGGATCTGAGGGAATGCCTGGTGCGCCATAAACGGAATCAGGTTATAATCACCGGAATCGAGACGCATATCTGCGTACAGCAAACCGCCTGCGACCTTCTTGCCGCAGGGTTCGTACCGCATATTATCTCCGACGCGGTATCCTCACGTCATCAGAATAACAAAAACGCCGGGCTGAACAAAATGCATGATGCAGGCGCGGTAATCAGCTCTGTGGAAATAGCTTTATTTGAATTGCTTCGGGATTCGTCACACCCGTCGTTCAAAAAACTGCGGCATCTGGTGTAGCGAATCATATTGCGTTCTCACATCCCCCTATCGTACTATACTTTCTGAAGACATACATTTCAGCGGGGAGGATTTCACGTGTGAAAAAAACTGCTTGCATTCTGACCATAATAACCGGATTGGTATTAGCATCATGTACAAAAGGAGGCGAACCCGTGCATAACGATTCCCCATACACCGCCCGCCAGCAGGCATATCTGTTGAATCTTGCGCGAGCGACATTAATAAGTTACCTGAAAAACAAATCGAAACCTGAAGTTGATGTTTCCGCTCTGCCGGATGAGCTGAAAGTAAAAAGGGGATGCTTCGTCACTCTGACTAAACGCGGGTACGGACTGCGGGGATGCATAGGCTACATCCTTCCTGTCGAACCGCTTTATGAAGGGATTATCAACCGGGCTATAGCCGCGGCGACACAGGATCCCCGGTTTCCGCGCGTCTCATTGAAAGAACTCGACGATATCCAAATTGAAATCAGCATTTTAACGTTACCCGAAGAAATCACTTTCTCCTCGCCTGAAGAATTGCTCGATAAACTGGAACCCGGCAGAGACGGCGTAGTACTGAAAACACCGTACGGATCTTCAACGTACCTGCCGCAGGTTTGGGAACAGTTGCCGGATAAAGAATTATTCCTCAGCAGTTTATGCGCAAAGCACGGCGCACCGCAAAATACATGGAAACAGTCCGGCACGATCAGCGTATCAACCTATCAGGCAATCGTTTTTCACGAACCGGAATTTGGAAGGAAAGGAACAGGAACACTCGGCGGCATCGCCGGCCCGCACGGCGCGGCTATTATCGGCTCAGCCAACTGGCAGAAAGGAGAAATCACAGAAAAAACCGTCCAGCCCGGTGAAGAAATTGAACCGCTCACTATTTGTACTCCGAACTCGGATATAGCGCTGAAATAATCCTGTTATTATTCTCGCGGAAATAATGGATCACTGCATCTGTCTGCAACTCAACGAGAAAAAGATGCATCTTTGCGGGGTATGCTTTCCCGTAAAGGCGTTTTTTCAGGTTCATATACCGTTCGTTAAGAACGCCGTAATCCTGAAAAAACATTACCCTGCCGTTATCCATCAGGTACTCTATCAAACGCTTCGATAAAAACGAAGAACCCGTGCTGTCACGCGACGTGAAACTGACAAACAACCTGATAGTCGGCGGCACGTCATCCTTGCTGAGAGCGGTGAACAGCTCTTTTTCATCGAAACAAAATTCCGCCTTCGGTTTCGTTCTTTTCAGATAATACATTAACGGTTCAGGTTCGTCACAGATTATATAATCCCCTGCCTTCGCATGTTGCGTAATTGTGTCTGCGGCGTCGCGCCAATTAACCGTATACAACGGATTGATAAAGTTCTGGTATGTGTATACATTCATCAGCGAAATCATATTGACACAAACAACTACCGCAACGGCATATCCCTTCATCCGCCCGAAATTGTTTATCCCGTACGCGGCGAATACCATAATCGGCACAAAACAAAACATCAACCGGGACGGCATATACACGAAACTCTGTTTCTGCGCCAATACGTTTGCCATGGTTACCGCTGTCAGAAGCGAACTAACCGCAATAAGCCCGATAATTATGGGAATATGTGATTCATTGCGGCAATCAGCCAGATTCCGTATAGCAACCGCCGCCGAGGAAATGAAAATCACACACAGCGGCACGATAATTGCCCATTCCCACGGAAACACTGTTTCCCCGCAGATAAAATCATAAAACGTAAACGCCAACCGGACTGCTCCGCCCGCGAAACTATGAGACAACAACGCTTTTTGAGGTACGCTCTGCACCTGATGAATATGATACCACAGGTTGTCAAGCCACGGCACAAACGACAACGCGGTAATTATAAAAATCGATATAATACCATACACCTGTCTGTTATGCCTTTTCCAGAATAACGCTATACAGGGAATTTCGCATAAAAATAAAGTTGAAGCCGGATAATCGGAATACAGCACCGCAATGTGCGCCGCCAGAAGGGCACACCACCATCTCCAGCTCTGTGTCTGAAGATATTTTGTCAGAAAGATTAACAGCAGGCACACCAGAAACGCGGCAAATGAGTAATACCGTACCATTCGCGAGAACAACAAAAAAAACGGTGACGAGAAAATCAGGATTCCCGCGCATATCGAACTGCGTCCGAACAATATGCGGTACAAATACATGCCGCATAAACCCGTCGCCAGCCCGAAGATCACCGACAATACCAGCGCCGGAGTCAGAGACATGCCGAATACCAGCATCCATGCCCGTAACAGTGAATAATACAACGGCGGATGCGGATCCTGACGCGCAACAATTGTAAACAGTTCGGAAAACGATCTGGACGCCACACTCAGTGAATATGCCTCATCCAGCCACAAATTATGACTGGTAATGCCCGCGAAAAACAGGAAGCACGCACCCACAACAATCAGCAGTATGAAGGCAAACTCTTTTTTAATCGTCATAACTCGCTTCCCGGTAAACTAAATCATCGTTTTTTACGATAATAATAATAGTGTTTGCAACAATTAAGGAATTTTCGTGTCTCTTATTATTGTAGCCATAATTCACGAGGACGCAATAAAATCATGTTAAGTATCTGTATGATCGTAAAAAATGAAGAGCGCTGTATCGCCGGCTCCCTCAGTTCCATCAGGGATATCGCGGACGAAATTATCGTGGTCGATACCGGCAGTACCGATCGCACAGCGGATATTGCACGTGAATACGGCGCGGATGTGTATCATTTCATGTGGAACAATGATTTCAGCGCGGCTCGCAATTATTCGATTGAAATGGCAAAAGGCGAGTGGATTCTTTTTATAGACGCAGATGAATGCATATCCGAGGGAGACTGCTTTAAAATCAAGTCACTGCTCAAAAATACCCAGCTCGCCGGATATATGCTTATACAGCGAAACTACACTGACAACGAACGACTGCTCAACTATAAGCCATGCACGGGAACTTATGGCGACTGCGAACGGGCTCGAGGGTTTGTGCCGGTTGAACGAATAGGGCTGTTCCGCAACCTGCCTTCCATCCGGTTCAGCGGGGTTATACATGAAACAGTAGGGCCTGCCATCGAAAAAATAGGCGGCGTGGTGGGCATGACAGATATCGCCGTTCACCATTACGGGCATCTTGATACTGCCGAAAAAGAACGAAAAACCGCTCATTACCTCGCACTCGGCTTACGCCAGATACAACTGACACCCGAAGACCCGAAACCGTATAACGATATCGGTATCATCTATTTAAGTCAGGGCGACTTTATATCCGCTGAAACCTTTTTCCTCAAGGCGTATGATCGTAACCCTGATTACCACGACCTGCGGTTCCATCTGGCAACACTCTATTTCAGGTGGCTGAAATATGATGAGTCCATCCGGTACCTGAACGAAGTTCTTGCGGCCAACCCGCACCACCAGCAGGCTCTGCTGACACGCGGCATCATAGCCGATACAAAGGGAGACTACCAGTCCGCGGAACACTTTTTCTCGACTGGGCTGAACATCTATCCTGATAGCATAGCTTTTCTGGAAAGCCTTGCTTTCGTACAGGTTCGCGGCGGAAACATCAGCGGCGCGAACAATTCGTTTTCCATCCTGTGCGAAAAATATCCTGATAATGAACAATACGCGCTGGAATACGTCAAAACTCTGTATTTATCAGGGGATTTTCAGCGTGCGCTGGATATCGCGCGCAACAGGATTACACACGGAAAAAGTACTAACATTTTCGCACTCTGGATTCTTCAAATTTATGATTCAATGGGCGAAAATGATCATTTTGATTACTATATTAATCTTTTGAAACAAGCCGGATGCGCCAGCCCGGAACTGAAATATTTTGAAGCGCGGGCGGCGGAAATAAACGGCGATATCGTATCCGCAGTGAAAAATTATAAAACGGCATTACAGCAATGCCCGGAACTGGCTGTAAAAATAAATGCTCGGGTTCAGAATATTCTGGCTCAAATTAATTGCCCGGCATAAAGTAATAAAATATCACAACAATTATGAAAAAACTTGATATTTGTTCTTTTATACAGTAGAATGTAATTAAGTGTATCGGTAATCTTTTTTTGTTTTATTTTTCGAAATGTAAGTGTTATAACTAAAGATAGAATGTATAGTATTGTTTTCATGGATTAGGAGGATTATCATGAACCGGTTTAAAATTTATGTCGTCAGTTGTTTGGTTGTGGCTGTAAGTATGTTTCTCTCAGCTTCGATTTTTGCTCAGCAGGAAGTATCCACGAAAGTGGTCGGTTTTGTTAAAGTTCCTGTACAGACCGGCACCGGGCAAACATTATATTTTTATTCAATCCCTTTTCAGAATATTGGAGAGCCTGTTACAAAACACTATTTGAACCTTGATAGCGATGGGAATGGTGTATACGAATCAGCATCGGAAATGTTTTCGGATACGCATTTCGCCCAAGGAGATTTCATCAGAAAATTCAACAGGGCAAATGGAAAATTTGACAGGATAGCACAGTTCTTTAATGCAAATCCTCCTTCATATCCTATTGCTGGGTGGTATGAACAAACTCCTCCTTTCTTCTTCTGGACACCCTCAACCATGTATTTCGAAGATGGTGAAGGTTTTCTTGCGAAATATGTTTCGGCTCCTGACACACGAAATGAATTGTTTTTCCTTGGTGAAGTGAAAGACGTAGATGTTGAAATACCAATTATAGCAGGATATAACTTACTCGGTAATCCGTTTCCGGCAAACATTACCGTGAATAACGCTTTCAATGCAACGACAGGCTCACCAACAGCAGGTATTTCTTCCGATCCCTTTGGAACCGGTGATTTTATAAGAGCAGGGTATAATGGATCAGCATGGCAGAGACTTATTGTTTACTTTGACCAAGGCACTGGTCCAAAATGGTTTGAACAAAAACCGCCTTTCTTTTTCTGGGTTGAAAGTGATCTTGAATTAAAACCAACAGAAGCATTCTTATATTATGCTCGCACACCATTTACATGGGCGGCGCCTTCTCCGTTGGAAGAATAAATTTTTATAGGCATAATCTTGACAATATAGTTAGCATGGCTTATAATGATAATATAGATACTTGGATAAGAGATTAATAAAATTAAAATATGTCGGCTTTCAACAAAAGGAGATGTGAAAATGAAAAAGGTAATTACATCTAGTCTCGTTACACTGTTCGTCTTGGTTATTTCTTGCAACATTAGTATGGCACAGAGCATTAACATTAAATGGACAAATGCTAGCCCTGTTCTTGATTTTGAAGGAAATCAGCTTGCAATGGGTGCATCTATCATGGTTATGATGACTGATGCAGCAAAAGCAATACTTGATCCAGTTGAGTCTGTTCCATATTTTGCGTCAGGATCAAATCATATAGCAGAACTCGGTGGCTTTTTTGCAGGGTACAATCCATTGCCTTATAATCCTCAGTTAGGAGGTTCAGGGGGATTTGTTGGGGTGTCGTTAGATACGCCTTCTTATGATGCAACACCGGGAGCCGCAAATAAAGTGTATGTTTTCCTTCGTGTTTTTGACAACATCGCATACAATGCGTTTTCAGGTGGTAATTGGAACGGAACAGAAATGTCAAATGGACGTTATGGAAATGATATAGACTCGTACTATTTTGATACCGGTGTTTATACAGTTTCAATTCCTGAAATACCTGGCACTGATGCGCCAATTACAATTGACATTTCAGGAATGCAGACTTTGGCCGTATTTCCAGTTCCTGAACCAAGTGCGATGTTACTGGCTGGTTTTGCTGCTATGTTTTTCGCGATCAAAAAAAGAATTAAAAAGTAATTTATTAACCATATAATATACAAAAAGGGTTAAGCCAAAAGCTTAACCCTTTTTTTTTGTTTTGATGATGTCATTATTGGGAAAACCTCTCAGTTTCTCTTTTAAGTAAGGAACTGAACAGGCATGCCTGTTTTCCTTACAATCTCTATAAATAATACTCCACAAGGACATTGCGTTTCTGCAGTAATGCAGTTATCTCTGCTACCGCCTGCACAGCGTCAGGATTCACCGGCAGTTCAAGGTCAACCTTATTGGGAGACAACCGTTTCTCCCCGATATTCACTATCAGGACATCATTCGGCTTATTCAGTTTAGACAGGACATCCAGCTCGTAATCATCCAAATCGGAAACCGTCGCGATTAAAATCAGTCCCGCGTCAGTAAACAGATGCGCTATTTCACCCAGACGCCGTATATATTCCGCGCGCTCGCCCTGCACTTTCATATCCGAATCAATACCGAGAAGCGTATTGGACACGCCAAGATAATACGTCAACCGCCCGTTATTAAACAACTCCTGTTCCAATGCCTTAGCCACCTTAATCTTACCTGTATTCATCTCGCCGGCAATGAGCACCAGCGTAGAACGCTGTCCAAACCGTCCCCACCGCATTCCTGTGGTAATGGCGCTTCGTTCCCAATTCTTTTCACGCGCGGCAATATGATCTTCCAGCAGTTTATTTTCCACACCCATCGTATCAAGTACAATACCGCCCCCGGCGATCTCGTAATTGTCCACAATAACAAACCGCCCGGTAGCGGGAAAATCAGAGGCGAGGTCAACGGCAATCGGCTTGAACGTCTGAAATATACATTCGGCAACGTCATGGCGTTCTATCACATCTTTATTCGCCACGGAACTCAGTTCAGAGGCGTCGAGCACATTCTTTATTTCAACAAGCCAGACCGGTGTCTGCGCCGTTGCCAGTTTCAACTTGTATTTTTTGTTCTTAATCATCGGCTGGTGGCCCATCCAGAACACGTTTGCCCTGAATAACGATGTCACAAGCGGCAACTGCTCGCCTGCACTGCACATCACTTCTGCCGGACGGATATATATCTGTGTATTAAGCGTAAAACCAGTTGATTCGCCGCTTACAGCTTTTGATTTTTCAGGAATATTGAACCCTTCCACCGCCTTAATGGACGACTTTTTGCCCGACGGCAGAAACACCACATCCGACCCGACAGATATTGTGCCTGACTCAACCCGCCCCGCTACGATACGCCGGTCATCACCCATCGCGGTAAACTTGTAGATATCCTGCACAGGAAATCGAAAAGGTTTATCCTCGGGCGGTTTTTCAAGTTCAAAAGAATCTATGGTGTCGAGCAAACTCAACTTAGTATACCACGGCATATTCGGCGATTTTTCGATCAGCAGGGCACCTTCACGAGCGCTGATCGGCACAAATGCCCGAGGTACAATATTCACGTTTTTCAGAAACGCGGTAAAATCTTTCACGATTGACTCAAACCGAACCTGATCGTAATTGATCAGATCCATTTTGTTCACCGCGATGACAACCTGCTTAATGCCAAGCATAGACACCATATAGCCGTGCCTGCGCGAGTTCTCCTGAATCCCTTCCTTGGCGTCGATAACCAGCACTGCCGCCTCGGCGCGAGCCGCACCGGATATCATGTTTTTGAGAAACTCAATATGCCCGGGCGCGTCAATAATGATATAATTCCGTTTTTTCGATTTGAAAAAGCATCGTGCTGAATCTATGGTAATACCCTGAGCCTGTTCATCTTTCAAAGCGTCGAGCATAAAGGCGTATTCAAACGGTTTTGAGTTCCGTTCACAGGTCGCTTTTACCTGTTCGAGTTTTCCTTCGGGAAGTGACCCTGTATCGGTCAGAAGCCGCCCGATAACAGTACTTTTTCCGTGATCGACATGCCCGACCACAACAATATTCATCTGTTCGCGTGATGTTTCGTTCGCCATGATGTATATATACTCCTTAGATTCTTACATGTACCCTTCTCGGCGAAGGCTTTCCAGCCCGGCGCCGTCTTCTTTGTCCTGCAGTCGTCCGGCACGTTCGGCAATTTTGGAAAATTTACCGCTTTTCAGTTCCTCAATAATATCTTTTACATTTTTTGCCGTAGAATCAACCGTGCCCGTACAAGGCGCGCACCCGATGGATCGGTACCGTTTGCCGTTGCCATGATCGAAATAGAGGTCGATAATGGGTATATTTTCACGGTCGATATATTCCCATATATTAAGTTCCGTCCAGTCAAGGAGCGGGTGTATTCGTAAATGAGTACCCGGTGCGAAATCGGTTTTGAACTGGTTCCACAATTCCGGCGGCTGGTCGCCGATGTCCCATTCGTTGGATTTATCACGCGGAGAAAAATACCGTTCTTTTGAACGGCTCCCTTCCTCATCAGCCCGAACACCAACGATAACTCCGGTATATGCGTCACGGTTATCGTCCTGCACATACCGTCCCTGTTTATGATCATATTTCATGCGGGGCCATTCGCCTGACAATGTATGTTTTAATGCCTCGGTTTTGAGGTTTCCGCAACACTGAATACGCGGTATACCGCTGTCCGGGAACGTCCGTTTTTCCTGTATCGCTTTAACATTCTGCCCGACAACCATATTCAGATGCCATTTTTTCGCGATTTCGTCACGGTATTGTATCATAGCGGGTATTTTAAACGATGTGTCATGTGGACAAGGGGAAACGGCACGTGCCCGAAAAACGCCTTTCTCGCAAGCCACAGGAGCACTGTGCTGTCTTTGCCAATCGACCACAACATCGCCAGATTCTTGAATTCCCTGTACGCTTCCCTGAATATATACACGCTTTGCGCTTCAAGTTTTTCCAGATGGTCCATCATTGCCCTTTCTTCCTTACCAGTTTGCCATCCTTGATATGCAGTCCGCACTCTTTGGTTTCAGGTTCCTCCCACCACCACCTGCCTGCCCGGATATCCTGCCCGGATATCCTGCCCGGACAAGACTGCACGCGTACAGCACGCACAGCCAATACTGGGGTAGCCGAGATCATGCAGTTTGTTATACGGAACCTCGTTGGCAGAGATATACGCCCAAACCTGATCGTTTGTCCATTCAGCCAGCGGATTGAGTTTTATCATATCATGTGTTTCATCATATTCAATAACAGCTATATCAGAACGCGTTACCGATTGTTCACGCCGCAACCCGGTGATCCATACATCCAACTCTGCGAGTTTTTTTCTGAGCGGCTGAACCTTACGGACTCCGCAACACATTTTCCGCTTCTCCACACTCTCATAAAACAGGTTTGGCCCATACTTATTCACCATCTCCGTAACAGCTTGACTATCAGGAAAAGTAATTTCTATGGGAATGTTATATTTTATACGGGTTTCCTGCATTACATCGTAGGTTTCCTGATTCAAACGCCCGGTATCAAGGGTAAACACCCGAATGGAATGGTCAAGTGACCATAACAGATGCGTAAGCGCCTGATCTTCCGCGCCAAAACTGGAGGCGAGAGCTATTTTCCCCCGATATTGATTGAGAAAAAACAAGAGAATGGTTTCGATATCACTGTTTTCAAATTGCTTTTTGTAACTCAAAACTTTTTGCTGAATATCATTGCTGTCTGTCACCGCTAAAACCTCCTTAGCAATCAATCTATTGAATATTAGAGACTTTTCCAGTCGTCAAACGGTTTAAAATGATTGCATTGCTGTCAGTCTTTGTTGAGTTCGGCATCCACGTCGCAGGCACGACAGGTGTCAAGGCTGACTTTCTGGATCGAGATACAATCAACCGGACAGGCGTCCACACAGGCATTGCACCGAATGCAGTCTTCCTGATTAATCCATATCAGCTGTGTATCCTCGTGTTCTTTAGCCCTGACAAACCCGGTGATTCTACCGTGCTCGTCGCGAATAAGTTCCTTTACTTTTACAATACAGTTCGGGCGCGGTTTTGCCTTTATGCACCAGTCGCAATATATACAAATGTCGCTGTCGATTTCATACTTGTAATGGCAGAGATAACAGCGCTGTGTTTCGTCGACCGCGAGAGTTTTGTCAAATCCTGTTTCCACTTCAGCGGTTAAAGAGCGTTTATCCAGATCAATCGTAGGCATCTGCTGATAGTCAACGAAATCCATCTCGCGTATTCTGCCGGTTCCGGTCGCATCAACGATACGCGCCACATCCTTAATGCGTTTTTTATTCATAAGATACGCATCAACCGCCCGAGCGCATTCTTTCGCGTGCCCGATAGCGTCAATCAATGAACGGGCTCCTGTCGCGAAGTCACCTGCCGCAAATATTTTTCCGACCTGCGTCGTGACTGATTTGCCGCTTTTCAGCCACTGGTCATCATCAACCAGTTTATCCGACAGCGACTGTCCGATCCACGCTGTATCCGGAAATTGCCCGGTAGCCAGCAAAACAGTATCCGCGGGCTCGTCGTATTCGCTCCCGGGTATTTCCACAGGCTTTCGCCGCCCGCTGGCATCCGGTTCGCCAAGTTTGGTTTTGATAAAAGTGACATGTGTGACTTTCCCGTTCGATCCCTTATATCCGCATGGAGTAACCATCAGGTCAAGCGGTATACTCTCATGTTCCAGTTCCTCTATTTCTCCGGGGGTGACCAGCATTTCCTTTGTAGACCGCCGATAACAGACCTTAACGGATTCTGCCCCAAGCCGCTTGGCGGTACGGGCGCAATCCATAGCGGTAAAACCGCCGCCGATAACAACTACGTTTTTCCCTATCTCTCTTGCGTCAAACTCATTAACCTGAAGCAGAAAGTCGAGCCCATGACGTATTCCCGACAGATCCTTGCCCGGCAGATTAAGTATATTGGGACGGACCGTTCCTGCGGACATAACAACCGCGTCGCTGGTGTTAATCAATGTATCCAGAGAAATATCTTTACCGACGGCACAATTGCATTTTATTTCAACGCCCAACTGCCGTATCTGATCGATTTCCCGATCAATTATTTCACGAGGCAGACGGAAAATTGGTATGCCCTGATTGAGCATACCACCGGGGCGGTTATGTTTTTCATATACAGTAACACTATGACCGTACAACGCAAGCTGTCTAGCGGCAGTCAACCCTGCCACACCCGCACCGATCACCGAAACTTTTTTTCCTGACGGCGGATACAATATATTCAGAATAACCGGTTTATCCTGACGTAAATCCGCTCCGGCACGCTTAGAGAAACAGATCTGCACAGATGTTCCAAGACCGTCCCATCCATGCCGGCATTCTGATTCGCACGGACGGGCACAGACTCTGCCGAGGATCGCAGGAAACACGTTATCTTTCAAATTGATGAGATACGCTTTCTCGTAGTCTCCGTCATATATTGCGCGAAGGTATTCAGGGATATTGGTATGCGCCGGGCACGCCTCCTGACACGGGATATTTTTCGATAACCAGTAAAAGTCCTGCGGTGAATCAGCCAGCCCCCGTTTTTTCGATAACGCATCAGGCTGAGCTCCCGCTTCAGGTACTTCTGCAAAAACAATTTTGCCGCCGTTTTCCCGCTGTTCCTGAGCAATTTTCAACGCCTTAGCGTACATCTCATTATGCTGATCCAGCTTAACAGCACGTTTCAGCCAGTCAACCGCTTCACCGGCCTGATGATTGTAGAGCAGTGACATTCCATACATGAACTGCGTCGCAGAAGGAGATGATGAATTCACATAACGGGAGAAAATATCAACTGCCTGCTGGTACTCTTCTTTACGAAACGATGTGAGGGCAAGAATCGAGCGAACACGGTTATCTTCATGTCCAAGATGTACGGCACGTTCGGCGAAAAAGTGCGCCGAATACGTGTCGCCTTTGGAATCGCCACGCTGAAAATACGCGCGGGCAAGTAACGAGCACAACACCGCATCGTTTGGGGACTCCTTACAGCGAAGAAGTTCTATCGCTTCATTATTTTTGTTCTCTTTAAGAAGCTGTTCTGCCTGTTTTATTATCCCTTCAAACATGTTTTTCATGGCATTAAGCCTCATCCACAATTTGTTGAAATACAGACTTCAGTTCCTGATTACGAACATTAACAGGTTCCGTCCCTGGAATAATAGCGGTAAGCTTCTTCTGTAATTCCTCAAAACCAATTCTATGAACATAGCTGTAAAAGGTTTCAGTGTTCGCATTACGCTCTGCCAGATAAAGCTCCAGCATAGACTTCAAAGCGGGCACAACATCAGTGGAGCGAACATCAAAAACAGGCTGGGAAATAGAGCCTTCACCAGTCAGAGCGCCTCCGACATGCACAGTAAACCCTTCCTCACTCCCGACCGATTTACGAATGCGCCTGCCCCGCAACCCGATATCTACAATCCAATGCTGTCCGCACGAATTGGGGCACCCATTCATATTAATGCACAAATGGCCTATTTTATCCCAAAATTCCTTGTCATCAGCAAAGTTACGAACGATTTCATGATATGTTTTAGGAGTATCTGACACGGCAAGGTTGCATACTGTTGTACCGACACATGAGACAGCGTCCGGGATACGTTCAAAACCGTCAACCCTGAATCCAGCCTTTTTCATTTCTGTACGAAGCGCTTCTACTTTCGCCTCAGGCACATGTCGTATGTGAAGGTTCTGCCGGGCGGTAAACATAATTTCACCATTACCATATATCCGGGCCCATGCGGCAAACTGTCGTGATTCATCAGCGCTGAGTTCAGAACGCTTAATCATTGCACGAACAGAAAAGAACCCTTTTTGTTTCTGTTCTATGTAAGGCTGTCCGTCAACAAAATAGTACCCGACATCCGGTTTTAGCCCGCTGGCTTTTTCAATTTTTTCAATTCCTTTGATACCTCGGTCTTTCATAATCTCCAAAACAGCATTACCGTAGTCACCCGCGCCGAGACGGTCAATCACGATCTTCAATCGTGCGTACTTCCGATTTCTGCGGTCGCCCAGCCGCCTGAACGCTTCCGTCGACGCTCGGGCAACCTCCAATACAAGGTTATCGGGTACCCAGTCAAAAATAAGCCGTCCCATTCTGGGCAACCCGCCCAGTCCGCCGCCGGCATGAAACCGCCATCCAATCTCTTCTCTGCCGTTTACCGTACGAACAACGGGATACCACCCCTGACAGTTCATAAGTGTCTGTCCGCAAGCTCTTCCACAACCAGCAACGCTGATTTTATGTTTTCGAGGCAAATTACGCTGTATATGCAGGAGCTCTTCGTCGTCAGCTATTTCAAGCAATTTAGACCGCGTATCGCACACCTCATGCGGACACACGCCCTGCAACTCACAGGCAACAACGTTTCTGGTTACGTCGCCACAGGCATTTGTAGTGATGATACCAACCTCTTTCATCGCGTCCATAACTTTATAAATATCCTGCTGGCGTATCCAGTGATACTGAAGTGTCTGACGAGTTGTTATGCACAACTGGCTCTGTGCATACAGATCGCTTAGCTCAGCGGCTTTTTCCAATTGTTCCGAGGTCATCAGTCCGCCCGGCAACCTGAGGCGTATCATGAAAAAACCAGTCTGCAATTGGTGATAAACACCGCTGAATTTAAACATGCCAAGCTCGTTCTTGCTGATTTTTTCGAACGGGCGTTCCGCAATTTCCCTGAAATCAATGTTCGGGTCTATGGTTAGCTTATCAATTTCTATCTGGGTTAAATCAGGTTTCTGAGGCATATGTATCTTTCCCCCATGGTTATCATGAATAGCTTAAAGACGATTAAGCCGGAAGCTAAATATAGGTTTGTCTGGTAAGCGCTGTACCGTAGAAAAACATCTTTAAAGCATATATTTACTGTATTTTTTATCGTTTTGTCAAGTTTCAATTTCCCTTTTAAGGAATTTGGTATACAATTACGGCAGTCCATTTTAGCAACATGCATTGAGGAAAACACCATGAAAGGTACGGCTCTTATTACAGGCGGCGCCAAAAGAATCGGCAGGGAAGTCGCATTATCCCTTGCAAAAAACGGTTACAATATCGCTATCACCTATAATCACTCCCGTCAGGATGCTCTCGGCGTTTGCAATGCAATCAGGGATATCGGGCAACGGGCTCAGGCTTTTCAATGCGATTTCCTCGATAAAAACGCTGTTTTTTCACTGATTGAAGAAGTACACACAGCATGTCCTGATCTTAGTGTTCTAATCAATAATGCCTCGGTTTTCGAGAGGGCGCCGTTAGTGGACACGGAAGAAAGCTTATTTGATCGGCAAATGCTTATCAACTTCAAAATACCATATTTTCTTACTCGTGATTTTGCCCGATTGAGCGGAAAAGGATCGGTGATTAACTTCCTGGACACCAAAATTTCTAAAAACGGCTTCGTATACTCGGCATATACACTCTCGAAAAAAGCATTAGCAGATTTTACAAAAATGGCGGCGCTTGAGCTCGCGCCGGATATAAGGGTCAACGGTATTTGCCCCGGTGTGATATTGCCTCCGCCGGATAAAGACGAATCGTATCTGGATAATCTTATCAATTCTGTCCCATTACTCAAAAAAGGATCAACAGACGATATAACAAATGCAGTGCTATTTCTGCTTGAGAATGAGTACCTTACCGGACAATTTATTTTTGTTGATGGAGGACAGTCGCTTTAAAGGAGTACTACATGGCAACCATAAAAATAAAAAACCTCCGGCTTCGAGCCATTATTGGTATTAACAATGACGAAAGAATCAACCAACAGGATATAATCATCAATGCCTCTATCGAGTTCGATGATTCGAAAGCGGCTGAAACAGACAACATATCCGACACTGTTGATTACAAAAATATTGCGAAAAACATTATCCGGCATGTTGAGCAATCGTCTTATTTTTTGCTGGAAACATTAACATCCCGGATATGTGATATATGCACCGCGGATCCGCGGGTAACCGCGGCCACCGTTGAGGTAGACAAGCCTCACTCAGTCCGTTTTGCCGATTCCGTATCCGTCACAAAAACTGTAAAACACCTATGAACTGCGCTGTTATAAGTGTCGGGTCAAATATTGAGCCGTACATCAACATTGAACAGGCGCGCTCCCTCCTCGGCGAACAGGTCACGTTTATACGGCAGTCCGCATTAGTACAAACGAAACCTCTCGGTTTCAGCGAACAGCCGGATTTCATAAACGGCGCTTTTCTTATAAAAACATCTATGAATCAGGATGATCTGACTGTAGTACTGAAAGGCATTGAAAAAAAACTCGGCAGAGTAAAAACCGCTGACAAAAACGGGCCGCGAACGATTGATCTGGACATTGTGGTCTGGAATGGAAACATTATCGATAATGATTATTACACTCGTGACTTTCTGAGACAGTCTGTCAGGGAACTACTTCCTTCACTATAAAAAAAACAGGAGAGCATGTTATGCATGCCCTCCTGAAATATGTAAGAAAAAAGGAAAAACCGATTTACTTAGAAAGGTATATCATCAACAGTCGATGATTTTTTGGCGCTCGCTCCCACAGCATGGTTATCACCATAATCGTTTTCATCTTCATAATCATGATGAACTTCACCAGCAGCGGATGTACGAGCCAAAAACTGCACACGGTCAGCTCTCACTTTATGTTTACTGCGACGTTCGCCTTCAGGATTCTCCCATGTATCATATTGTAAACGACCTTCAACATGAACCGGCGAGCCTTTTCCGAGATGTTCGGAACATAATTCCGCCTGTCGTGCCCATACATCAACATCTATATAACAGACTTCTTTCTGAATTTCGCCGTTTTTATCTCTATATTCACGATTAACTGCCAGTCCAATAGTTGCAACAGCTGTACCGCTAGGAGTATACCTCAGCTCGGGATCACGTGTTAAGTTACCCATCAAAAAAACTTTGTTCAGCCCTACCATGTCGGTCCCTTTCCTTTTACAGTTATGATGTGTGGAAGCCTGTCATTCTTCTCTTAAATTATACGATATAATTTTGATTTTTACAATAGGAACGCTCGTTGAACCACCCTTTTTTTCCGTATCCGCAACATTATTATCTATTTTGGTAATCGCATTAACACGCTTTTCAAGATTGACCAGTTCTTCTTGCAGCATAGTCACTTCGCCGCGAATCCGCCGCCGTTCCGGGATGGAAATAGTATCCATGCTCAACTGTTTGTTCAACATATCAAGCCGGCTTTTAAGCGCTGAGATCTGGTCTGATTCCGCAGTTACTCCCTGTCCAACCTGCTCATCCGCGCCTGGCATAGGCTCCGTTTTTTCAGGTTCACTTTCCTGTTCAGGATAAACCATGCGCATATCGATTACAATATATGGTTTGTCCAGTTCACGGATACTTTTAACGTCTTTTGTCGATACCAGACGCACATAGCTGTCTACACCGCCTCTCTTACGGCGATTAACCACATGCGGAGTTACTGGAAAAAAATAAGTAATGAGGTTGTCTATGGAATCCTGTGATTCCATCAGGAGCTGATGGCGGTACACAGGTTGTTTCAAAGGTTCACCCCGGTCATCAATCAGATGCCGTTCATCGGATGCGTGATCGTATGCCACAACACTGCCCGCCGGCAACTCTTTTAGTCCAAAAGCATTTGCATCAATCTGGATTGTTGAGCCATCCTGTAATTGAACGGAAAAATATTCGACGTCTTTTGTGGTTTTCTGCGTTCCGGGTTTCTCTTCTTTTCGCCCGCATCCCATTAATATTGACGTTATCAACATAACCAACAATAATGAGCAGGACAGATATTTGTCTTTTATAAGCATTACCAGATAACCTTTGTAGCAAACTTAATAGTTATATACGCTTTTTACATATTTCATTATGTCCGATAATATTTAAGCGTACATTCCGTGTAGTATTGTATGAAAGAGCCTATATAATAAGCAAGATTTTTTTCTTGTTCAATTATTATTTTTAACTTTGCCGCAATAATAATTCTGCATTATGCTATCAACGTGCGGCGCTGTCAGTCTGATCGCCCGACAACACAATTCGCAACATAAACATACAGGATTGTTATGAAATTCCCTGATTATGACCCACAATACCAGATCGCGTCAAGCATAATTAGTACTTTACAAAACGCAGGGTTCAAAGCCTATCTGGCAGGCGGGTGCGTGCGTGACATGGTTATGGGCACACAGCCGTCGGATTATGATATAACCACAAGCGCCGCCAGTGCGGATATTAAATCCCTGTTCAAAAATACTGTTGAAGTTGGCGCGGCGTTTGGCGTTCTGCTGGTTATCAAAAACGGGTACACCTTTCAGGTCAGTTCATTCCGCCAAAACGCAGTAACACCACAGGAAGATGCGGAGTTACGGGACTTTACCATAAACGGGATGTTTTACGACACATCAACAGGCGAGCTGTTTGACTGGGTGAACGCAAAAGCAGATATCGAGGATAAAACAATCAGGGCTATCGGCAACCCGGACGCCCGTTTCAGCGATGATTACCTCAGGCTGATCAGAGCAGTCCGGATCGCCTCGCATCTCAGGTTCACCATTGAGCCCGGAACGCGCACAGCGCTGGTCCGGCTCGCGCACAGACTGCTCCTAACCAGCACAGAACGCATACGCGACGAATTTATCCGCCTATGCGAGTCACCTGATGCCGCATACGGATTTCAGCTCCTGTATGAAACGTCACTACTGGAAGTCCTGCTTGGCTCAATAGTTGATATTCAGGAAATTGAAAATTATTTGACTGTCAAAGAACGGGTAGAAACTCTGTTGAGATTAATACGCGCATCGCAGTCACAGGACTATTACCTGCGCATAGCATCGTTCTGCTTCAGTTTCTTGAGGTTAAACCCTGCTCCGGCGCCATTAACTCCGGGTGATAAAGATGATATAATAGCTTTTTTGAAAAAATTCAAATTCACGAACAGAGACAGGAAAAGTATTGTAGCCATAATGGAAAACAGCCATGTGTTCAGCCGTCCCGGACGATTATCCCGCGGAGAACAGGTCAAATTACTGCAAAGTACTACTATTTCTGAAGAACTGGAGTTTAACAGGATCGTCAATGAAGCGTTTGTAAAATCAACCGAAGGGTATAACCATTACCATTCATTATTTTCATCTTTATCTCATGCTGAGATACACCCTGTACCAGTACTGACCGGCACAGACCTGCTGTCTCTCGGATTAAAACCGTCAAAACAGTTCAGCCTGATTCTCAGCAAGGCGGAAATAAAACAGCTTAACGGTGACTTTTCCTCGAAAGAAGACGCTTTGCAATGGGTTAAGGAACATTATCCCCTTTAAAACTTATTTTTGCATCTGATAACTTTGCCAGAATGCACGGGCAACCCTGATATTGCCCACATTATTAGGATGTTTTGCAGGTACGTCAAAAAAGCACGCGGGGTCAGGGCGAGGATAACTGCAGCTCAGAACCAGCGCATCATGGCAACGCAGAAGAATAACATTGTTCGCATTGCACCAGACTTCCAGCGCGGCATTCCATCCTTCGATAGCAGAGTCGTATTGGGTCTGAGGTTCACCGTCACGCGGCAATACTTCCGCCACAGCCATTACAATACCGGCATTACGGCACTTTATCAGAATTTCCTGCAAAGACGGCTGAGCGTACACAAACGTATTCCCATCCGTAATATTGTTCGTGCCGCACATTATGAAAACCACATCAGGCTTATGCGCAATGACATCCAAATCAAACCGCGCAGCAAGGTCTGCCATGCGGTCACCTGACTTTCCTGTATTGGTGCATTCGACTTCATCACTGGTAAAATGCGCCTTCACATAATACTCGCCTGCAGGAGTAACATTTCCCCATCCATACGCGATAGAGTCCCCGGTATAAAGAAAATGTTTCTTCTCAGATTTAGCTGTTTTCACACCTGATAACTCCACCCGGTTAAAAGACCCTGCATAAGAACAAATACTGATCAGGACAAGCAATCCGGTAATGGGAATCCATTGTCTCATAAATCCATCCTCTGTCTTAAAAAGCGGTAATGTTCCCTGATCTGGCGGCTGTCCAGCGCCGCAGGCGTAAAAAATACGTGTGTCATCCTGCAATCGGATTTACCTGTCGGGACATCGCTGTTCAGCGTACACCCAACCATAGTGTTTACTGATACATCCCGAACCGCGTGGAAATCGCCGTTCCCCTGCACAATCGTATCAACAGGTTCACCATTCAGATAAATATGAACTTTTCCGTCATTATCCAGCCCAGTTTCATCAAACACGCCGACAATATGATACCACGCCCCATTGTTTGACACAATATTTGGAGCCGTATCCATACCAACATAGATAAACGAATTGGTCAATTCCGTCTGTTGCTGGTCACGAACCCTGAACCGGATCTGAGATGACGCACCAATATACAACGAATACGAGACTTTGGACAACGACGGCACTGCGTAATTTATGTTTTCCTTTGAGATAAGGTGGCTGTCTGCCGTTGCGTCAAACTGCACCATAGCCCCGATGGTAAACGATCCTGTGAACCGGGTATTTTCGCCGGCTGTTCCGGTATTCGGCAAATATAAGTATTGCGTCGTGTCCCTGTTGATGTCGAGATAACGTATCCCTTTAAATGTACCGTACGAAACAGCCCCGTATTCCGAAAAATTGAAACAGCCATACCCAGCATCAGCTCCCGTGTCATTTATAAAATTCAGGATTATCGCGTTCCTGTCAAACACCATGTTAAGAAGTAAGATGTCATCCATAACAGAGCGGTTCGAAGCGTGTTCAAAAATAACATCGCTGTTGAGGACAATATTAAGCCCCAGAGCGTCTATTGTCAAATCCGACGATCCGTCACCGGATATACCAACCGAATCACCGCCAAAATACAACGGAACCGAGCTGTACCAGCTGTCCGAGGCATGGTCATACCGTATTTCCGCCTCACCATGTTTGAGGCGCGAAGATGTATACCATCCATGGGCATCAGGGTTATACTCCGTAAATAAAACCATAATCACCAGTATTGTCACTAAAAATTTGTTAAGCATCATGTATTCTCCCGATAATCAGTTTTCAGTAAACAGCAATGACAGGCTGACTACACAGTCCATCACACTGTTATTTGTAACCTTAATCTGTATCCGTTCACCCAGATCAGGATAAAACTGCATGTGGAATTCCGTATCGCTCAGTTCAGAGGCAACTACGCTCTTCAGCACCACATTAGATCCCAAACCAGTCAGGTATTCTATCGTTATATCAGGGCTGGTTTCCGACACAGTTCCATTCAAAGCCAAAAATCCCGAGCACTGTTCAAGCGATACCGGATTGGAAATAACCGATGTCCCGGCAAGGACTGTTTTATTGTCAAAAAGAGAAAAAGTCGCTATACGTGTCATACTGTCTATCCTTTACAATTTCATTTTTTTGAGTTCCGCATTCACTATGCGTTTGTATTCAGGGCTGCTTTGAGAAAACAATGCGGATAACCGTTTGATTTCCACTGCAGTTTCACAGCTCTCAATTAAACCTACCAGCAACGATACGGTTGACCGTACGGATCTGCGATGATATACCTGGCCTATAACAACCAGAATCAGCAGAGGCAAAGCAACTGCCAGCAGTGTCGCAAAAAGTTCATTGCCGGATAACCCGGAAATGTTCTGTACTGATGCCAAATTTTTTTGAAGAGTGTTATGCATTTCCGGTTGGCTGATAAGTTCGGAAAACCAGCGGTCGCCCAGCAGTCGCCCATTCGCGCACCCGCCTGTCAACAGCAGAAACCCCGCACTTCCGCATAAAAAAATTTCATAGAAAAATTTCCTCTTAATAGCGCTCATACGTCACCGTCCTGTTCCGGCCCGGCAAATAATGCGCGTAAAAGGTGTGCCGCATTCGGCAGTCCTATCGTTCTCAATGTCCGGTTTATGCCTTGTACCGATCGTGCTATTGACGGGTATTCCGGTGAAGAAACTTTGAGGACTGCTCCCTGCAGGGAAATAATTCCATCCTGAGCAAGAGGGCGAAGCGAATCAAGCCGGTGAACAAGACGCTGTATTTTAGCCGGAGATAAACGCCGTATTGAGCTTGAATCCATGTTCAGCAACCTGTCGATTGAGTCCTTATCAATAATCAATTCGCCATTATCATTATCAGGAACCGATCGTGGATATATGTTTTCATGTTTTGTTCCGGGCGAAGACGGAATATTCATTCTGAACCGGCGAAGAGGGGCTTCATTAAAATAGCCCTGATCGTTTTCTTCCAGCGGAGGCGCATTGAATTTTCGGTTCGTCCGGGGCGGATTATCATCCGCGCCAAGTAAATGGTAAACCTCGTTAAGTTACAGGGATTGTGGAAAAAAGTAGTTGTATAAACCGACTGCGGACGAGCCGATCATGTCTGCGGCACGAAGTGAAGTAGGGTTTAGTAAATTGCGAAGAGTGTTGGCGCTGTTGCGGCTGTATACCGCCTGCTGTGCCTGCGCCTGCCAGGCATTGGCATTATACGCATTCTGCATAGCCGCATCTTTGATGGCGTAATCACGGGCAGAGTCAATCGTGTCAATACCCGACCCAACGCCAAATTTTCGGTTATTAATGATACGCTCAAGAGTATCCATCAATAATACCTGTTCACGATCAAGGTCATCTTTGATCTTATCAATAAGCGCCTGATTAAGTTGTTTTCCAGCTGATCCGCCATATACGCTCTGCGCGCCCTGAGCGGCAAGAATGGAGTTGCGCAACTGGTTTGTCGCCTTATCTACCCGATGCTGTCCTACCGCAAGGTAATCGGCTAACATCCCGGTTGTCGGATCATAAGCGCCGCTGAGAAAATTGCGGATTGTCTCCACAACTCCGCCGTCACCGGATTCAAGGTCACGAATGTGGTTTGGCGTTTTCGGAGCGACATAAGCGGGAAAAACCGGTAATCGTCTTCCCATATAGAATCCTCCTTATGTAGTTATATTTGAAATAGTAATGGCCTGAAAACTTTATCGCCGTCCGCATCGGTCAGGACAGCGAGGGTATGCGCAGTACGGTTATATACCATAGCTCCGAAAGGCAGATCGCTGGTATTGATCCTGCTGATTTCCGTATCCGTTAGACTGCCAAGGTAATACCGGTTAACATGATTGAATATCGAATCGAAATTACGGCTGGGATTTTTATCCGCGCTGACAGAGTACCTGTGCAACATGGTTCACACGCTCCTTTTTTAGCGGATATTCATCCAGTACCCGACCGTTAAACAGCTCCCGTTATTATTCACTGTCAGATCGATCTGCTGGCTGTCGTTTGTAGCGCATATAACATACATCCAGTTTTTCTCATTGGTAATGTTCGGCTGATTGGTGAAATAGTTCCCGCCTGATCCTGCAGGGCGTATATAGACTTCAGCAACGCTTCCTGAAAGAGTCTGGGCATACAACTGAAAATAACCGAGTTTACCGGTTGCTGGTATATTGGCGTTCGTGGGGCTTCCGGCAGTAACGCTTCTAAACTCAGCATACTGGACATAATTCCCGTTCTGGAAAAACTGAGCAAGGGTTCCATCGCTTTTACGGTATACTGCACCGACACAGCGGTAATAATTGGTGTCTACCTGCCGGTACCGCTTTATTCCGCTGGTATTGCCGTAGGTATCAGCGTACTGGGGCGGCTGAGCCGAGAGTTGTATATCCCATGACAACGATGTGCCGAGCCTCACCGCGTACACATAGCACCAGCTGTTGACCGGGCTGATATTCCCTTCGAAATAGTTATTGCTGTCAGTGATATCAATCGCGCTCTTGCCTCCGGCAGACTGCAGAAAAACATTCCCGATTTCCACCTCGCCTGCGCTTACCGATATGGCATACGCGCCGGCATACGACAACATACATCCTGTTATGTAATGAGACGGTTTATCGTATAACTGCATACGCCTCATATCCGATACGCTCACCACAGGCGAACCGGGAAATCCATTGACCGTCAACTGCGCTACCGCCTGCCTGCCGACACCCGGGTCAGGATCAGTTTCATCGAAAAAAGTGCCCTGATAATCAATAAAGAGGTAATAGGTGCCGTTTGCTTCTGCAGATACGGTATATGTTTCAGTGTTGGTCAGCGTTCGGTACAGCTTATCGTTATACCGCGTGTAGGCAACACCCGACGAAATAACCACTTTGGCACTGCCGTCCGAACTGGCATCCGCAACAACCAGCCCCGACGAAACAAAACTCTCGTATTTTTCCGCGTCACGTACGAGCGGGTTCACATCATCGCTGAATACACGTTGTGTCAGCGTGGCTGATTTCATGTTGATATCTTCAATATTGCCGTTCATCTCCTCATACAAAGTATTCTCATTTTTGTTCACTTCATCCGAGCGAATCGTACGCCCGGGAACATAGGTATACTGCCGTGTTACAAGTCCCATACTGAAAACTCCTTAAGACTGTTATGACCCGTTGAAATTAAGCATATCGCCATAGGTGAAAAACAATATGTAGCCATAGAGAATGGATGGCTGGTCGCGCCCGTTGATGGAAAACTCGATGTTCAGGTATTTGGCTTCCTCGCAGTCAAGGTCAATGTAGTCGTCAAGCATATCCGGGCTGGCAAACGCGGATTCATCAAACACTGCCGTATCCCATACCGCTGTGTCGCCGAGCAGGGAATAGATGTACTGGTTACCGCCGTCCATGTGGTTCTTTATTATCTCCACAACAAGCGGGTAATCGCCCTCCGATTCGGTATGCACAAATACCTTGTCAAATATCTTCTGGCGTTCAGGTGCTTCCATAGAAAGAACCCCGGTTCGGTACCGCGCGTCAATCGTGCCGATTTCCCAGATTGAGTCTGTGAATGGAATGGTGTCCCATGTACGGTAAATCTGAATTGTCCCTGAATAAAAATCACCGTCAAAACTGAATTCAGTATTACCGCTGACTATGCGTTCCTGCCCTACTCCACTGCCCCCTGAAATACGGATAGCGCATCCGGCAAGCGTATTCTCAGCAACGGGTAACGTGCTTACTACCTGTATGCTGTCTTCATCTGCAGACAAAGTTGTCCCGTATAGCGAGGCGCCGTGATAAAAATTTGTTCCTTTTCTCCACACCGTAGCTGTATTCGCGTCGCCGAAATAGATATCTCCGGTATCATTGTGCCCGTCAAACGAACAAAACGACGCGATTCTGAAACCGGTATGCGGACCGAACCATTTAGGGTTGGCAGTACTACTGATATCGCATATCAGCGCCCGATTGTTGTAAATGTCATTTGAATCAGCGTCACAGTAACTTACCCACAGTTTTCCGTCTATCACAGCACCGCAGACATTTCCTGCGTTGGCGGGAGATACAGGCAGTGCTCCGATTTTCTCTTCTGTAAGGTTTATCAGGTTCAGCCCGTCGTAACAGTAGATATGTCGTGTATTGGAAAAAAAGAATACCTTATCTCCATACACCACAACAGATTCAAGAGCGGTGCATCCTATTGAGTCGCTCACCACGGAGAGCGGAAACGGATCCATATTCCCGGAAATGCGCCATATTGACTGATGCTTGAATATCAATGTACCGTCAAGGAAAAAGGCCGTTCTGGTTATACCGTCTCCTTTGACAGTCGGGATTTCCTGATAATTGTTTGCCGTATCCCAGATATCCGCAAACCCTGCTTCACTCCAGAACAGCCTGTTCGGATGATTTTTACCTCCGCCTATAATCAGCCTGTTGTAGTGTGCGGATACTGTCGTACCCGACGGCGCGTCACCGATAAAATACACTGAGGTACCGTTGTATTTACGCAACCCATCCGATTCGGTCACTATGTAGCAGTACTGGTCGCCATATACAGTCCAGCTCAGCCGCGAATCAGGTGTCAGGCTGGGTATGAGTTTAATCCACTCTTTTGAAACTTCATCCGCAACCCATACCGCTGTCCCGCAATGCATAAGAAACCGCTTTATACCCGGGTCGGAAGGTTTTACAAACCTGAACATCGTTTTAACCGGGAGTGACGCGCATTCTTCCACAGGTACATCATTGAATTTTACATACCCGGGCAAAACCTCAATGGCTTTGCCGGAAGAAACCCAATTCTGAGATACCGTGCATTCATTAGACGATATCTCAGCCACTTTTTCCCGCGTGTTCAGCCCGCCGGAAAAATCAAAATTCTGATAGATCGTATAAGCCCCCATATTTACCACCTCCACCGCGGGCGCAGTTGCGGCTGGTAATCATTGCGCTGGTCAGCCTCAACCATCAGTTGCGACACGCCTTCCAGCCAATTTTTACGGGCGATGGACGCCATCTCCGCCTGCTGGCGATGCTCATGCCCGCGCAGAACGGCAAACTCTATGAGGACGTAATGATACCAGTACGGTATTTGCGAAATATCATCCTCTTCACTAAGGTCAGGCAGTACTTTGTAATAATCAATAGTTATGACCCTGCTGGTATCAGACGGCGGGTTGACACGCAGTATACGGGCGCCTGATTCGTCCCGCGCAAAAACAGTGTACGCATCAGGCTGGCCCGGTGAAGAAGCGAACCGCGCGGCATAGTCCCTGTGCGGCAATCTGCACAGGATTACATGATTAGCCTCGTCACGGACAGATGCGGTATCGATCAGCTCGAAAAAGTCATCCGGCAAAACAATCTGTTCGTCACCCTGATTTAGCGGATATGCCCGTGACGTTTCCAGCCACCACCACCGTCCATTTGCGAGGCTGTTGATTTTCTGTTGAGCTTCATTAATCCAGTTTTTTACCATTGCTCTGAACGTCGCTGTATCTTTAAAACACCGTTTGCAGACTTCATCCTGCATCTGGAGCAACGACAATCCGGAACCGTCATAGGTATCCATATCTCTACCTCTGTATGTTAAATGTTGAGATGGGAGTGCTGAAAATTTATAAAAGGATGCCATTGCGAAGCCTCGCAGAGGCTGTGGCAATCTCAGCTCTATTCATTTTGAGATCACCACGTCGCTATCGCTCCTCGTGATGACAGTTGGAAACTTTTTCACCAATCCTAAGATGAATTACGCGAGGAAAAAGGAATTGAAAAGGGAGAAACTCGGATTAGAGCTGTTTTTGCAGGTCGGTTATCTTGCTGGTTAATCCTTCAACGACGTAATACACCCGATCTTTATGGCTAAGCTTCTCATCGCTAAGCGATTCCAGTATAAGTTTAACCGCTTCCTCAACAAGAACTCCTACAAGAGGCAGAACAATGCGCCCAAGTATTTTTTCCAGTATTTTCTGCATGGTATATTATCCTTATGATTATTAATTATCTGTTGTTCTCTGTAAAAGTACCTGAATACGTATTATGCTTTCTCTCATAAGAGTTACATCATTTTTCAGGCACTCGAAATGCCGTTCCTGTTTTGTCAGCAGAACCCGGTTATGCTCTATTTCCGAGGCGAGCAGGCTCACCCGTTCTTTCAGCCCGAACCATCCGGCGAATATCACAAATACGGTAGTGCAGAGATAAATCAGGGATCTGAGATCAATATAATCAGTTAATTTTTGCATGGATTCATACTCCCCGATCACTCGCGGTCACGACAGGACGCGCATACCAGTACGCCGCGCTGTTCTTTCATATCAGACTCATAACTGGTACGGGCACATATAGCGCATTCACGTTTTTTATCAAACCTGACAGCCATGTTGTATCTCCTTAATAAATCAGGACAGGGACAAAATCCCTGCCCTGTCCAGCCTTGTTACGCTCCCGGCGAACCGAATATGCCGCGCCAGTCAGCGGCGGTTCTTGAAAAACGCATAGATGCCTTGAACAGGCCGTCACCGGTATTGAAATCAGTGTCGCTGTCAAAGGTCAATGGTTTGCGCCAGAAGAAATAAAGCTGGTGATGAGTAGAATCGATAAGATACCAGCCGTCAGGATCAGTCAGGTAGGGATTGACGATCAGTGAAATCCCGCGGTCTTTGATAGCATTGATCTCATTGTTCTGCGAATGCGGGGCCTGATCTGATTTGAGCAATTCTTTGGCTGTCCATTCTAAAGCAGGCGGAACCATCAGGATATCAGGACGAAGCCGGAGCGGAAGCCCCCGGTAATCCACAGTTTCCTCAAAATCCTGAATAGCCTGTTTCAGTGACGTCGCGGACAGGTCAGCGGCTGTAGCGAGCGTATTGGAGGCCGTACCGCCAAGAATAAGCGGATGATCCGCGGCAAACAGCGGTTTACCGTCACCAAAGACACTCCCCACTGAAAATCCGTTATTAATCAGCGACCATGCGGTTGTTTCCACCGTCTCTTTGGCGGACACAGCCAGCATCTGCGGCATACGGCGCATAATGCGGAACTGGTCGTCATGATACATTTCCTCCGTGACCCTGAACCCAAGTGCGTACGCGGCATGTATCACCTCGACATCATACCCCTGAACCGGATCATCGTATGTTATGCTTGCGCCTTCAGCCTTTTCAGAAAAAAGCCCGAAACTGGACACCTGCGAGATTTTTTCGGACTGGCGGTCAGAATGTTCCACGTTAAAAACCTGTGAATAATATTCCGGCCTGCGCGAATACTCGTCAAATATAATATGACGAAATGACGGATCAAGCAGGTCGACAAAGTTACTGCGTGTTGCTGTCATATATGTTTACTCCTTTTAACTGTTTTTCTGTTCTATTGTTACATCGCCGTAGGTATTGCATCCGGAACGGCGTCCTTCCTGATGAAACTGCGCGCCCAAAGCCTCCATGATACGTTTATTTTTGTTATCCAGAAACGACCGGTGGGCTTCACTCATTTCCCGGGGCCGCTTGCATAAGACCAGCTCATTACATTCAGCTATACTACTGCTTCCTCTGGATACACGCTGGTCAGCTTCGAATCCGATCTCTTTTTTATCTACTACTTCCCAACCCTGTTGTTTGCGCAGTTCAACTTCGTTTTTACGCATCCAGCGATACGAGAACGAACTGTCTTTCCTGACCAGTTTCAACGGATCGGGCGGCCGCCAAGAGTTGACTACATCTATTTGTGATAGCTTCCGAGACATCAATACGTACCTCCCTTTTTATTCCGTTTATTATTAACATACTGGTCTACGGGGACACCCATCATGCGGGCGATGCGCTGTTCGTCAGCGGAAAGCGCATCATGTTTGCGCACGGAGCCCGTTTGCAGTCCTGCCGTTCCCGGCACATACCGAAGATTTGCGGTACGCGTTGCTTCCAGTGTGCGCAGTGCGGAATCACTTTCGCGTGTATTACCAGTGAACTGGTCACGATAATAGCGCCCGGCGGCGATCTCAGCCGCTATGGCTAACCCGCGAGGGTCTGACTTTAGTTCAGGCATCTCCACGGAAATTATCTCTTTAGCCAGATGCAGGATCGCGTGGTTTGTATCGCGTAACTCAGGATATCGTTCCAGAGTTTTTGAAAGGTGCTCGTCACGCGCCGCTTCTCTGGATCGCATATCGCGCATCAGCTCAGAAAACATCAGTTTGGCGGCATGAGACGGGTTCTCATCCCAGAGATAATTCAGTTCTTCGTCAGAGAGCTGAGGATTGTTCCGACTGTCTTTGTTTTGATTTGAGGCCAGCTCTTCGCGTAATCTGTTACGTTCGTCAATCACCTCTTTAAACCTGCTGTACGGGATAGTATGTTTATCAGGCTGGTGAGTTTCCGGTTGCGGGCTATACACTTCTGCGATGGAGCCGTCCTGAGTGCCGGTTCCGGGTAGCAGGCGCGGATCAACATCATCCACAGCCGGACTGGATGAAGAAATAATATTTACGGCTGAGTTATTACTTACCATTCGGCGTGCCTCCTGATTATTCATTCTCTGCGGTTATTTCTTCAACAATGCCGAGAACATCGTCTTCCGTCACGATGGAAAACTCACATCCATCGATGACCACATCAACACCACAGCATTGCTTGAGCAATACACGGTCGCCGGGTTCGACCAGATCAACATAATCGCCCGTACTGATTACAGTACCAATACTTTCGCGGTAAAGGTACGCATCAGGAATTATGATGCCATTCAATTCGTTTTCACGGGGATCCATTTGAACCAGTACTCTTGTTCCAATCGCGTTCAGTTTCATACGCTCTCCTTTAGTGGTAGGTTTGGGTGGAAGGATCTGTTTGAGGAAGTGGAAAAAAATGCTTTTCCCATCTGATATATATAACGACAAACCAAGTTCATTTTAAGTTCCCGCTAAAAATCCGGCATAAAACCGCGTTTTCAAAGGTTTTTATGAACTCTTCATGCTGTTATGAATCTACTATACAAAGTTTTGTTTGGAGATTTAACATCATGACGGTTTAGTCTTTAGCAGCCGTTTCAGAAAAGGAGAACAACAGATGGCACGTATTAAATTATTAGACGCTAACAGCGCCCAAGGTAATGCCAAACAGATTCTTACAGCGGTAAACAAACAGTTTGGATGGCTTCCAAACATATTCAAGGCTATGTCGAATTCACCCGCCTCACTGGACGCGTACATCCGGTTCAATGAAGCGTTGTCAAACGGGTCGTTATCACCAGCTCACCGTGAACTAATTGCTGTTTCAGTAGCGAAACATAACGGGTGCGAGTATTGCCAGTCCGCACATGAACAATTCGGGAAAAAAGCGGGATTGTCAGACCAAGACATAAACCTGTCTTTTAAGTGGGATTCATCAAACAGCCAGAACAAAGCTCTGCTTGCGTTCACTCAGCAGGTCATTAAATCACAGGGAGCGGTTTCCGATCAGGATCTGAACGCAATTCGCACTGCGGGGTTCAGTGACGCTCAGGTTATAGAAATCATATCGCATATTGCGCTGAATACGTTTACAAACTTTTTTAACAACGTTTTCAAACCTGAAAACGACTTTTCACCATCACACGCCTGATATAGGATAGATTCTCTATCCGGTTCAATACATCCTTCCTTTGAATGAGGGAAAACCTGTTCTTGACGACAGGTTTTCCCTTTTTTTATCATGTTCAGTTACTGCGCAGTTCAAGCACGACTGTTGATGAATATGTCCCTTTTCCGGCTGTCAGCAAATCAACGGCAAAACACAGCTCGTACCTTCGGGAAACATTTGTGCCCAGCATGGTTCCTGCAATAACACGGCGATATGTACCCCAGTCCGGCTCGCCAACCTCCTCAGGGAACAACCAGGAGGGATCAACCGCAACTGATTCAGGAATAAAGAAAAATGTAGGATCCTCTCCGCGGTAAAACTCGTCTTTTACGGTAACTCCGTCGTTTTCCAATTCTTCACGCCAAGAATTTCCAATAGCGACTCCAATTTCCGCTTCAGAGCGGCACTTTAAAGGCATAAAATGCATAAAATCATGATGCAAGAGGCCGCCATACTGGCTTATCCAATTTGCTTTCTGCGTTTTCGTCATGGTATCCCAATGCGGAGGAACCTGAAGCCGTCTGCCGTGAAAAAAAACTCCTTCTACACTCCCATACTCATCTACATCCAACTGGTGATTTCCATCAGGATCAAGATTGACCGTGTAAATCGATACATCAAACAATCCCTGCGGTTTCACTTCAAAGTAAAGTTTATTCCCATCCTGTCCAACCAGTAATACGCGTTTATTTGTATTCGCGGTATACATAGCTCCGCTTGATTCAAAGTCGGTTACCAGATGCCCACCTATAGGTGCATCATACAATTCGACAGTATTTGGCATACTCAGGTTCGCCCCGACCGTGAACGTTATGTCTAAGGACTTCGTGTCTTTTGTTGTCATCTGGGAATACCCTGACGCACACACTGCGAAAACGCTGATAGCCATCATTGACACTGTCAGTTTCATACTGCATCTCCTTTCGATTATTGATGAACAGGTTAAGCCGCTTCCTTTTTGTACAGACAACATAACATCTGTATATGTTTCATAAAACAGTTATCACTACCAAAATTTTCCGTATTGATACGGAAAACAAAATAGTACAGCTCATAATAAATAATTCAAATCACGCAGAAAAGAAGTTGAATTTTTTTCTATGTTTTTTTTAGCGCTATGCGTATCATAAAAAAAGGGAGACATCAGAATGAGTTTAAAAAAACAACTTAATTTGCTCGATGTGTTTTGCCTCGCGACCGGCGCGATGATAAGTTCGGGGCTTTTCATACTGCCCGGACTGGCTCATGCCCGCGCAGGCACCGGAGTTATCCTGTCATACATTATTGCCGGAATACTAGCCATGACAGGCATGTTAAGCGTAATCGAGTTATCAACCGCTATGCCCCGCGCAGGAGGCGACTACTTCTACATCACCCGAAGTATGGGGCCGGCAGTCGGCACCGTAGCGGGACTGCTGAGCTGGCTGGCATTAACGTTGAAAAGCGCGTTCGCGCTTATCGGTATGGCCGCATTTACAACGCGCCTTATACCTGTTGATATTCATATCATCGCCATACTCTTGTGTCTTATCTTTATGTTCATCAATATTATAGGTGTACAAGCCGCGAGCAGAATACAGGTTATACTGGTAGTGGGCCTGTTGTGCTTAATCGGTGTTTTCCTTTTCAGAGGGTTTGAGCATGTGAACATACACAATCTGGTTCCCTTTGCGCCGCATGGCGTAACAGCTATTTTTTCCACTGCGGGATTTGTATTTGTCTCATACGGCGGCTTATTGAAAATCGCCAGCATCGCCGAGGAAATTAAAGATCCGGGCACCACCATACCCCGCGCAATGACGATTTCTCTCTTTGTAGTAATCATGGCATACGCACTGGTAATATTTATTGCCGTCGGTACGCTGGAAACAGCGCATCTTAATCAATCAATAACACCAATTTCAGACAGCGCCGCCTCTTTTATGGCAGGAGGCGGCCGCCTTGCGCTGGATATAGCCGCAATTCTCGCCTTCATCACGACCGCTAACGCCGGCATACTTTCAGCGTCCCGCTACCCGCTTGCGTTAGGCAGGGATGAAATGATCCCATCTGTTTTTAAAACCGTCGGGAAACGGTTCAACACGCCTCATGTGGCGATTCTGGCTACGGGGATAGTTATGATATTCTTCCTTCTCTTGCGCCTCGAAATATTGATTGAAGCCGCCTCAACAGTGCTGATCCTGTCGTATATGCTCTCAAGCTTATCAATTATTATCCTCAGGGAAAGCAGGGTTGAAAATTACCGCCCTAAATTTAAATCGCCTCTGTACCCATGGCCCCAGCTCCTCGGCTTCTTTGGGTTCGCGTTTCTCATTTTTGAAATGGGTATGGAAGCAATCGGCATCAGCATGATACTCATAGTTGCCGGTTTTTTCGCGTACTGGTTTTACGGGCGCATCAGATCAACCCGCGAATCCGCGTTACTGCATCTCGTAGCGCGCATCACCGCCAAAGAACTGTCCACCCGCGGACTTGAATCTGAATTGAAGGATATTATTCAAGAACGTGATGAGATAACAAAAGACCGGTTTGACCAACTGGTTGAAAACTGTATAGTTATCGACAAAGATGAACGGGTGTCAATGGAGGCATTGTTTCAGGAAGCCGCTCAGGTGCTCTCTGAACGCATGCATCTGGACAAAAAGGATCTTTTTGACTTGCTCGTTGCCCGTGAGCAGGAAAGCAGTACCGTTATTACGCCGTCACTGGCGATACCGCACATTATTGTCAGCGGAAAACATGTATTTGATATACTTATCGTCCGCTGTATTGACGGTATCTCGTTTCCAGAAAGCAATGATGTAAAGGCGGTATTTTTTCTGGTTGGAAGCAAAGACGAACGCAATTTCCATCTCAGAGCGCTGTCTTCAATCGCACAAATTGTTCAGAACCCTCGTTTTGAAAAGCGATGGATGGCCGCCCGTAATACTGAGTCGCTCAGGGATGTTATTCTGCTTGGCGAGCGAAAACGATACACACATTCAGAATAAAATCTAACCATACACAAAATGACATACCATACAAGGAGGGGCATAATGGGTTACCACGTTAAAAAACACTCACGGAGAACACCATTCTTTCTCGGTTTTATATGTGGTATCGCGACATGCGGCCTGCTAGTGTATTATTCAGTCCCAAAACTGATGGTTATTACGTCTAAAAGCTCTCTCGACTATAAAGACACCATTAAAACGCTGGAATCAGCCGTCACGGAAAACGGCTGGTCGTTCCGCGGAACGGAGAATATTACTGAAGAACTCAAATCACGAATAGATACCGATCTTACCGCCAGCATAAACACCATTTCCATGTGTAAAGCGGTGTATGCTTCCACTATTCTGTCCGATTCGGAATCACGTTTCAGCGCAGTGTTCATGCCGTGCAAACTGGCTGTGTGGGAAGATGATGACAATTCGGTTTATGTGTCTTATCTCAATGCTAAACTGATGGGCCGCCTTATGGGCGGCACACTGTATGAAGTGCTGGGCAAAGAGGCATCGTCTGACATTGATTCCATTGTATCGGCGGTCAAAAAATAATACTGCGCTTACTCGCTGAGCACATCAGTAAAATCCGACAGGCCAGGAAATGCATCAGCTTCTGCAGGAATAGTTTCCTCTTTACCCTGAGTGAAAACAGGATCCGTCAAGGATACTTCACCGAGCGTATCGTCAAGAGCCATCGCCCTTTTCAACGCAGAGGAAACGCCGTCACGCTGTAACACGCTGAGCACCTGAGCCCGCACATACCAGACCTGCGCGTCATCGGGGTCATCCGCCACGGTGCTGTCACTCAGGGATACAGCTTCATCAGTTTTACCTAGATACACCAACGCGAGAGCGGTGCACGCATCAGCCAGTTTTTCCAAACCTATCATCCGGGCTTTCTTAAATGATTCCAGCGCGTTCTCATATGCACCGCGCCCAACATGAACTCTGCCCAGATAAATCCATGTATAGCCATTGTCCGGGAACAGAGCAATTGCCCGTTCAAGATATAACAATGCGTCCTCATAATTGTGCTTGCAAAAAAGAGTTATTCCCATTCCATGCAGTGCAGGATAATAATCAGGACGAATTTTCAATGCCTCCTCAAACCTCGCTTGCGCGGCATCAAAGCTAATTTTACGGCGCAGTAAGTATCCCAGCTGTGTAATCGTTTCGTAATCAAACTGATCCTGCTCAATTATCTTTTCGCATACCGCAACAGCATCATCCAATTTATTGAGTTTTTCAAGAACTATGGTTTTTCTTTTTAACAAAAAGTTGAATTGCCCATATCCCGCCGCAATATTGTATTCCTCTAAAGCACGGTCATATTTTTCCTGTTTTTCATAAACCATGCCTTTTGCCAAGTTCGCGCGCCAGAAAGTCCTATCCTGTTTGAGCGCCTCATCAAACGCTGAAAGAGCATCGTCGTCCTTGCCCAGCTGATTGTATATAACTCCCTTGTTGTACCATGCCAGAGCGTAATCAGGAGCCAGAACAAGCGACTTGTCATACGCGGCCAACGCGTCGTCAAACTTACTCATCCTGAAAAAAATATTGCCTTTCGTATTCCAGAATAAGCTGTTATCAGGATATTTTTCAAGCCCTTCGGTTATCGCGGCAAGAGCATCATCATATTTCTTCTCTGCGCTCAAACCGATCGCCTTTTTGTACAGGGTATAATCCGGCTCTTCAACAGCACTGTTATCAAATTCCAGCGCCCTTTTGATCATCACCTGAGTATAAGCTCCCTTTGCGCCAAGATGCATGGATACCACTACGAGCAAAAATATCCCTACAGAAAACCACACCTTTTTGTTCATTGTATTCGCCTCGCAATATGAAGGTTATGACGGGATACACCCTGTTATTGTACCAGTTTCTGAAAATCGCTATTTTTCTGAAGCGGTTCAAACACTCTTTCATCCACTGCGATTTCCTTATAAGAACTATCCAGCTCAAACGCTTTTTTCAGGTCGCTCAGCGCATCATCCAGATTGTTGTTCATGGCAAACACGCACGCACGGTTGTACCACAGCATCGCTTTTTGCGGACGGATTGACACCGCCCTGCTGGCGGATTCGACAGCTTCAGGAAACCGGTTCAGGTTCGCGAGTATAACAGCCCTATTTGACCATGCTTCCGCAAACTGAGGCTGTAATTCAACCGCGCGCGTACTGGCATAAAGAGCGTCTTCATAGAGATAAAGCTGATCGCACACCCGCGCGAGGCTATACCAGCCGGGGACAAAACGGGGTTCCATTGTGACCACCTGCTGGAATACCGCCAGCGCATCTTCCGGGCGTTCAACATCCGTCAGGCAGTTTCCCCGGTAAAAATGTGCGTACACTGATTGAGGTTCCAGCTCCAACGCTCTTTCAAGTGCGCTCAATGCCTTGTCCGGCATACCGGTATTATAATACGCCAGCCCAAGATGATACCAGCCGTCAAAAAACTGAGGGTTCAGTTCAACAGACTGGATATAAGGTTCTATCGCCTGCTCAAACAACGATTGTTTCTCAAGCGCTATCCCTTTATTATACCACGCAAGATGATTAGCGTTATCAAGTTCCAGCACAGCATCAAAAATGCTGTTGGCTTCCTCATACTTCTCCAATTGTATAAGGACAACACCTTTTTTGTTCAGGGCGAGGGTGTTATGAGAATTTATCTGCGTCGCTTTGCTGTACGCATCGAATGCCGGTTCCAGTTTGGACGTCCTCTCAAGAATAACCCCTTTGGCAATCCATGCGTCTTCATACAACGGTTCGATTTCCAGTACCCTGTCCAGCGTGCTGTATGCCTGATCTATCCTGTTCAGATGCAGCAAAGTCACTGCTTTGTTATACAGAGCTTTGGTTGATTTGGGATCAATAGCCAGCGCTCTGTCATAGTTTTTGAGCGCCTCTTCAGGGCGGTTCAGCTGGACAAGCACATTGGCTTTCGCGTTCCATGCGTCAATATAACCGTTATTGATTTCCACCGCTTTATTAAATTTTTCGAGGGCGGGTTCAAGCTGATTGTTTTCCAGAAGCCGCATACCCTCAGCATAATATGACTGTGCATCTGAAAATCCCTGAATGTTCTCATCGATCATTGAAATCGCTTCAAAAGTACTGTCTACCAGTTCGTTTTCGTCAGCCGCTATGGCGGAACAGAAAAAAACAAGTACCGTAAAAACAACAACTGTTTTCGGTAATATAATCGATAAGGGTTTATACATAATTTTCTCCGTAACACCTTGTAAAAGAATAGACGAGAATTTCAGAAGCCTTATTGTATCATACTTTATGAACGGATCTAACACTTTTTCTTATGTGCTACAATTCCATCAGGATTTTGTATTCCACATCGTTTCGCAGAGCGTTAAACGCGGCGTCTTCCGCCACTTTTTGCTTAAAACCTGCGTCATGCCTGAACAATTTCCTGAGTAACGCAAACGCATCGTCTTTTTTGCCGGTGATGGCAAGAAGCCGGCATGTAGTGTATATCATTTGCGCGTCAGACAGCCCGCGTTCAGCAGAATCTTTAAGGACAAATAATGCGTCATCATACTGCTGTTTCCGGGCGTAAACCAACGCGAGATTGTGATACGGTTTGGGATACGATTCATTATAATCAATAGATTTCTGATACGCCTGTATTGCTTCGTCGTCCTGCCCGACCTGCTCAAGCAATATCCCTTTGCTGTGCCACGCGGTTTCGGAAAAAGGATCAAGTTCCAACACTTTATTCATTGCGGACAGCGCTTCGGCATAACGCTTCAGACGGGTAAGGACAAAAGACTTTTTGAGCCACGCGTCCTTAAAAGAGCCATTAAGGCTTGTGACTTTTTCCAGTGCGGGCAATGCTTTTTCATCCTGTCCCAATCTCTCAAAAATGGATCCTATATTGTACCATGCTTCCCAGTAATCAGGTTTAAAAGAGACACTTTTTTTGTAGGCATCAACCGCGTCATCCATCCGGTTCAATGCCTGCAATACATTCCCTTTATTGCTCCAGACTTCCGCATAATCTGATTTCAGTTTCAGAGTCGTGTCATATGCCTCGAGCGCTTTATCATACGATTTCATCTGTTCATAACAGATCCCTTTTCCGAACCATGCTTTATAAAACGTGCTGTCAGCGGCAAGCGCTTGATCGAAAATCGGTATCGCGTCCTGATACTTTTTCTGGCGCATCAGAGTGAATCCCTGTGAGTACCACTTTTCGGCAGTCGCCCGCGCATCAGAACCGGTTTTGAGGATGTATCCGCCATTTTCCGAATATATCGGCTTGCATAGTATGCAGGAAATCACTATAACAACGGAAATACAAATACGAAACATCTTCATGGCGTTCCTCTTTGGTTGAATAATTAACTCGGGTCAACAAAAATAGAGTATTTTTTATGTTACCATAATTATGTTTTTAGATTAACATCCTTTTTCACATAAAAAGGGGTGCCATTTTCTCCCGCTCGAGAGGCGTTTTTGAGCATATGGGAAAAACATCGGCACCCCTTATGAATCATAGAATCAAGCATTAACGGTTCAGGCTAAATTAATTAGTTATTACTTGTCTATTACCATTGAAAACACCGTATGTCAAATCAGGCACTATCCAACTCCAGAACGCTGCAATGTTAATAAAACCTTATTCATCAATGCATTAGCACTTTACTCCGGCATGAAAATTATTTTTTATCCATCCCCCTCTTTAAATTGGCGCATTTCTGGTGTACAATAGTAATATAGTAGCTTAACATCAGTAACTTAAGGGATTAAGACAAATATGAATCAACGGCTATCCCCTTCAGTATTGATTTTAATTCTCATGCTGTTGACAGCATGTGTTTTCGCGGCACACCTTTATCGAAAAAAAGATACGGTATCGCCCGTCATATCCCCTTCAGCGCTTCAGCAGATGAAAACTCTCGCGTTACAGCATCTTTTTCAGGAAGGGCGCGCATTCCTGCATCACGATGAAGATTTCTTTAGACAGGCGTACAGCGCCATATTCAGCAGACTGCCCGAATCCGGCGGCAGTCCCGGCATGCTCGCTGTGCCTGTTGATAAGCGGATAAGTGAATTTGATAAAACCGCTTTGTTATCAGGATATACGGCTGAAATGCAACCAGAATACGCCTCTGCCCGAGTAGAGTACGATCTGGGTAATCTTGCTTTTATCTACGGCTCTTTTCAGGAAGCACAAACCTTTTATGAAACCGCCTGCTCGCTTGATAAAACAAACCCTGATTACCTGTTTATGCTCGCGACAGTATACGACGTGCTCAATAAAAGCGATCTTGCCGTTTCTATGCATACCGTCTGTTTGGAAATGCGTGAGTCAACCTGCAAAGAAACGTCCATTCCGGTAATACAGTCATATTTCGCAATGGGAACTGCGTATATCGGCGCAGGCAAATACCAGAAAGCGCTGGAATGCCTTACAAAAGCAAAAAACCGGCTTGAATCCGTAAAAAAACATAAACAGAAATTTCTGCTCGGATGTATTTATAACAACATAGGATACGCATCCCGGCTTACCGGAGACACAAATACTGCCGTTCAGGCATGCCGCAAAGCGCTGGATATTTTTAACGAACTGTACCTTGGCAGGCCGACCATTGCCTTGGCGAATACGCATATTAACTTTGCCGAGACATATAAAGCGCTGGAACAATACATGATCGCGCGAAATGAATACAAGAAAGCGTATGACACTTTATCGGCGCTGTTTGGCGGCGAACTGCACCCGGTTTTCTCCCGTTTATCGTATAAAACAGGAATGACTCATTTCGAGATAAACGATTTTCATAATGCCGCCCAGTATTTCCATAAATGCGTTGATATAATATCCGCCTGCAATTCACCGGATCAGGATTTTCTGCTCGTCGACTATTATAACTATTTGGCAATATGCTATTTCCATATTAATGACTATGAGCACGCAAAACTCTATTTTCAACGGTCATTAGCCAACCTTGAAACAAACGCGCCGGACGACGAACGGCTGATAGACCTCTACACCAATCTGGGTAAAACCGTCTATCGGCTTGGCGAAACGGACAAAGCGATTGAGTTATACAACAACTCTTTGCGCATCAGAGAAATATTAGGAATTAACGAGAACCATATCCGGTTTGCTACCCTATACGGGTGCATTGGTTCAGCATATATGCAGGACGCACAGTACGAAGACGCGATTAAGGCGTTTTCTCATGCGCTGGCAATAACCAAACGCATAGAGTCACCTGAAAAACAAATGTTTTTCACCATACTGTACAAAAACCTCAGCGAAGCGCATGAGAAAAACGGCAATGAAACGCTCGCGAAACTCTATCTCGCCCGCATAAATGGTGAAGACGTTACACTTCCAACAGATAACTAATTCGCAGTATTCCGGGCGCGGTCAAGGTTCCGCTTTGCCTGATCGCCTATTTCAATAATCTCCTGCGGTACGCGCAACAGATGGTTCAGCATCTGGTATTCTCCCTGCAAAATACGAAATCCCGCATCATAATTGGTTTCGCCCGAAATCCGGCGAAACGAGTCAAGTATCTTCTTTTCGTATAGCTGTGTCGAGTGCTCACACATAATACGCCATCCTTTGGACTGAGCCATCTGACGAACTGCGTCAGCCCGGTCAACCTGTTCTTCCCATGTACGAATCATATCATCAGAATATGTCATATGCTGTTTTCCTTATTGTCAATTTTTGATCTGGAACGTATTTTTTTACTCATACGGAGATCTTTAGGTTCCGGCGGCAGAATATCCTCACGTTGAGCAAGATGCCCGCGCAATGCTTCTATAAATGCCAGCCGGTTTTCTATGCTCGCCTCGCTGACAAGCTGTTTCAGCGTATTGAAATGTTCCCTCTCCATATCATCGGGATGG
>QZJZ01000035.1 GCA_003599815.1 Candidatus Auribacter fodinae | reverse complement strand
CCCCTAGGGGTTCAGTATTGTTTGGTCACATTACTTACCGTTGAAAGAGTAACCTATTTTATTACTCATGTGTCAGATTTTATCGCGACTAATTCAATTAAAGATACTTATCCTATAAAACTACAGGTTAGCTCAATGCGTAACGAATTGCGTAATGCTGGTTTTTCAGATTTACTTATTGAAACTTTAAAGGGATATGGCTATCGGCTTGGAACTTTCCCTGATAATATTAACTTAGATTAATACCTAAGAGTAATCACTCAATGGCTCTCTTTAATTTTTCCAATTGTCTTTTTAGATTCCTTAAGCTTTTCCTCTGACCTTCTATCCACATATTAGCTTGTTCTATATCGTTTTTCTCAAGCGCTTCACATACTCCGCCTAAACCATCATAATAATCAAGCAAACCTATATCTATTGCTGAACGTAGCTTTCGGGTATCCGCTTCATGTTCTCTTAAGATTTTAATTGCTCTTTGCCTATCTATATTAAACAGCTTTTTCGCATCTTTTAATGTCTTGTGAAAGAATCCCATTAGGATTTATATAATTATCCATAATATATAAGTTTTTCGGATATATGATGAAAAACTGCAAAGACATAATTCTTTTAGCTTTTTGTCTCTTATATTTCTCTTATTCCATTGTGTCCAACATTGCAACACGATAATCCATTGATGGATGCCAATCCCCTGTATAAGCGATACCAATATACTGTTGTATAAATAACTTAAGACCGTATCTTAATCGCTTTTTTAAAGTAAGCTGCCTGATGTTGAAATATTCAGTATTGCCATGATCTGATCCAATTTCATTTGACTCTATTGAAATTCCTGTTGCTGTCTTAAATTTATTCTCGTCATCCAACATTTTTGCGATATGATACTGCCCCAAACTGTCTTTCAGCGCGCGTGGTTTAACACCGAATAATTCTACAGCAAGACGATCAGCTTGCACTTCATATCCAAATGAATCCTGTAACATCCAAACAAAACCATCTCCCACAAATGTGAGTCTGCCGATTAATCGGAGAAAATAATTAAGCAAACAATGTTTTTTTAAACAATGTACCATCTCATGTCCTAAAACTGCATCAAGTTCATCTGAATTTAAGTAATCAATGTAGCCTGTACTGATTTCAATAGCCATTTTAAAATGGGAAAAAGCAATATAATGAGCTTTTGCAATTGGAGTAGAAGTTTCATTTAAAATAATAACTGGAGGAGGTTGTAAAGATTGTTTTCTCCAAGTGGATGCAATCTTTTCATTAAGCTCTTTTTCTTTATCATTTATATGAAGGTTTTTTCCCCTAACCTTCAAAAACAAAACTAAGTCTTGAATAATGAAACTACCTACTGATATCATAAAAAATCCCCAGATTACAAAAAAATATACAAGCCAGAAATAATGGATAGCACAAGAAACTAGGGTGTTATTAAATGAGGCATTGAAAGCGAAGTAACTTGAAATTACTGATAATTTATACCAATTAAGAGAAGAAGTCTGGTTATAATATGACATTGACCAAATAAGATACGCTAATTCTGCTATGATCGCAATAGATAAAATTATCCATAAAGTAGAAAATAGTATGCGAAAAATTTTCATAAAAGATTTCCCTGTAAAAGATTTCCCTTGGGCAATATTTTGGGTCCAACGACTATCTAAATGTTTAGTCATTTGATAAAGATATGTATAGCCTTCAAACAGAGTATCGATTCCACTCCAAAAAGCAAAAATACTCAATGAAATCACAAGGAAAGTACCACACCACAAAGCCCATCCAAGGGATTTTAGTTTTGCAGGAAACTCGACCATTTTTTTGCTTTGTATAGGATTACTATTAAGAGACATCGGATAAATTGTCAATGAATTATCAGAAGTTAAGTATTGTTGTACTTCTTCCAAAAACTTTCTTTTATCTCCTTTTAATGAATCATTCTCCAAATACCAAGGGCATTGTGCGGAAAGCAATAAAATTATTGCAAATGCACTCGATATACCAGATAGACCTGGAAAGAGGCGCATTCCAGAGCCTTTTATATAATAAATGAAAAAAAATACAGATATAAAAACAGTTATTAAAACAAAAGAAAAAAACAAGGAATTTAAAAACCAACCAGATTGTAGGTTTATTGGATCTAATAATAAGACAATACAAAAAAACATGACTATGAAGATAAGATAACCTATCTCTATAATATATGATTGTGGTTTATAGTCTATAAAGTATCCGTGTTCTTGTATAGCTTCAAGTCGTATCTTTCCCAAAATGCTGAATAATCTATAGCTCCTCCTACCCTCTATGAGAGAATAAGTTATATATCCTAATACTAAACTGATTGTTGATAATATAAGATATAATAAGCTTTTTACTGTGAAAGATAATATCAAATTAGAATTAAATATAATTTGCCCAGTTGGAAAACATATCAAGGTAACAATTAAAAAGAAAAAAATTACCGGTAAATACGCTCCTGATAACTTTGAATTACAATATATACATGTCTCATTATCTCGCGTTGATATTTCCCAGTCAATATCCGTTGGAATACGGTGAAGTAATGCTTTTAATGAAGCTTTTGCTGAAGGACAACTATATGTTAACCGAATTAACTTCGTGTCTGATGGAAGTGGATTTATTTGATATCCTAATTGTTGACTTTCAGCTTGAATAATTTCAAGGACTCTATCAGCAGAAAGGTTAGTCTTATATTCAGCTCCCATTTTCATTTAATTGTTCCCATAATATAATAATAATTTTTAATTTGAAGAAATAAATATTTAGCAACTTACATTGTATGTATTTATTTAAAGTCTATCTATTACAATTTTTTTGTATATTTTGAATTATATTAAGATACATATCAATTTTTTTAATTCGTATACACCAATCATACAACATACTTTAATGTCTTGCAAGTAGCTTAAACTAAATATATTACAAAACATAAAATTTATACAACGTTGATATTTTCCATTAATTTATTTCTCTTATACGATTGTTCCCATGACCAGGGAAGAATCTAAAAAACTCACCACAAATAAGAAAAAAGAAGACAGCAGGTATGTCCGCAAACAGACATTCAGCGATAAGACTTCTTACACCATGCGGATTATCGAAGAAGAGAAGACAACTTACTTCCCGTTTGAAGATGAAGAAAACGAAATTTTCAGCGAAGAGGCTCTTCTTTGTTTTGCAAAACTACTCATGATAATAAATGAACTTACTCCAAGAGATCGGTTGATATACCTTGCAAATACCATCGGCAGAGTATCTGTCTGGAAGATTGAGGAAATTCTTCAAAAGCCAATAAAGCATTCCATGATTTTAAAAATAATTAAAAAAGTAAAAAAACAAGTCGCAGAAGAATGCCAAAAAGTGGACATAAATAAAAAAATTTCCAGCCCTGATTCGAAGCGAAAACCGGCAAATTACAGAGCAAAATATTTCTGAAAAAGTGGACAACATATATCAAATCAGCAGGTATGTAGAAAAACAAATTTTTACAGAAAGGAAAAAACCATGTTGCCAAAAATTCTAATCACCATTTTAACAGTAATTTTTACCGAACTTTTCCTGCTTCTATACCAAAACTACCGAATCGCAGATTTTATCCCAATATCTGAAACTCTATTAAACCAGAATGGAATAGCAGCATATGATTTCTTCATTATTTTTACCGTCCTTCTATACCGGGTTATTTACAGGTATTTTGGAATTACCATATTTTCTTTAAAGCAGATAATTGCTTCTTTCCGTAATACAAAACTTATAGAAATCGCCTGTATAGCTGGCGGTGTATTTGTCGCCTACTTTTTTATATCTCCCTTCCTGTACGGAATTTTCAGAGACCCAATCAATGTGATAAGAAGTTCTAACGATTCACTCCGCAAGGCAGTAATTTTCCAGCTCCCTCTATTATGGCTTTTTCTTGTTTACATAATCAACACTATATTCAGTTCTTTTAATTCAGCCGGAAATCCTTCGGGAAATAATGTAATACCACAACCTCCAAATTGGCCTTAATGGAGACAAAACTACAATAATAAAAGAAAGGAAAAAACAATGGCTAACACACAGTTTTTTACAGGAAAGAGTTCAGGAGTAAAAAATCCTGAAAAACCAATCAATCAACCAAGAAAAACACAGTTTTTCAACCCTCAACAGGAAAGGATGGGAACAGAGCGAACAGCAAACATACTTCTTCTTGATGTTTCTTCATCAATGAGTGAAGCAATCGGTAATGGAGATAATCGCGCAAAAATCGACGGAGTAAAAGAAGCGGCAAGCACTTATGTTGTAGGGCTACCATCTACCGCTTACTTGTCGGTTATCACTTTTAGCGATACAGCGGAAATTCTTTTCCCTTTATCACAGCTGGGAACCAATAAACTTGAAGTAATACGAAAAATCCAGTCAATAAAAGTTCAAAATTCAACAAATATGATTGCAGGTTTTGAGTGCGCAGAGCATCAGTTTGAACATGTGGCTCTTGAAGGTTTTATAGATAGGATTTGTTCTCTAGGTGATGGTATGCCAAATGAAGACCCTTCGCCTGTAACAGACAGGCTGAAAGCAAGTGGAGTTCAAATAACGACAATCGGTTTTGGCGAAAACAAGGTAAGCCTTGATGAAGATTTGCTAAGAAGAATCGCAAGCACATCAAAAACCGGAACTCCTCTTTATTATTACATCAAAGATACTGCAAACCTCACAGGCTTTCTTAAAAGAGAAAGTAAAACCATAACCCAATAAGGAAAAAATTCTTATGAAAAAGGAGATAGCGTTTTTTTCGGAGCAGGGCAAGCGTGAGTATCAGCAGGATTATTGTGCATGCTTAACCTTATCTTTTCTAAGCCTGCTGGTAGTTGCCGATGGTAATGGCGGAGAAGGTGGATTTGAACTTGCACAAACAGCGTGTAAATCAATTGTTTCTGATTTTGCATTCGATGTTGCTTCTGGCAAGCTTAAGTCAATTGATTCAAAAGATGATCTAAAAGAACTTGGCTTAAATGCTATTAACAGAGCAGCAAAAGCTGTTCGTATAGCAAAAAAAAGGCACAATTGGAAAGAAGCAGGCACAACTATTACACTTGTCCTCTTTACTTCTGATTTCATCGGAACTTTCTGGATTGGTGATTCACCGGCATACCTTTACGATTCTGATCTATTGGTTCAGCTCAATCATCCTGTACATACATTGGCTGAAGCAATGATTTCTGAAGGTAAAAGCCGTGAGGAAGTAATGAAACAGCCAAGCCTTAATTCAATTCTTACCAGGTGTGCAGGACATAAGGAATGTACACCTGACTTTAATATTCTGCCACTCAAAAAACCGTGCATTGTTATAGCCGGAAGTGATGGAGTTTTTAGCTATTTATCAGAAGGCGAAATCATAAGCACCCTTAAAGCAAAACTCAATAACGAATGCGAAATAGAGGATATTGCTAAACAGCTGGTTTCTGATGCCATAAACAATGGCTCTGATGATAACTGTTCTCTGGTTGCAGGATATTTCTATGAATCAGCCAAAGTCATTACAAAAAGAATAACCCGCATTTTTGAATGCACAATTTAAAGGAGGATTAGCAATGACAAACCAAACAAACAATGACACCCAACCTAACATGAACCAATTTGTTCAGGGAACTATAGATGATGACTCACAAAATGCTAATGAGCTTGTTTTTACCGATGCATCCCAAAATATTGAAAACAGGTTTCCTATTGAAGATGGCAAAGAAATAAGGGTCGGTGCAGGCTACGAAAATGATGTGATTGTAGATGACCAGTATATGTCAGGCAATCATTTCTCAATCCAGAGGATAGGTAACACTATTCAGCTTCAAGACAACAAATCCAAAAACGGGCTTTTTATCCAGATTGGTGAACAACCTGTTGAAATTGAGCCTGGGCAAAATTTCTTAGCCGGTAAAACAAAATTCAGGATTGAACCAGTTCAACAAAGTTAAAAGAAGGAGAAAAGAAATGGATTATCCGGAATTGGGCAGCATTATCGATGATAAGTATGAAATTATTGATATTCTCGGTGAAGGTGGAACTGCTTTGGTATTAAAATGCACAAACATTCAGACAGGTAATATTTATGCAATTAAGAGATTTATCCCTGAAAGAATGAGTCCGGTACTTAAATCGAGAATATTTGACGAAGCCAAACTTACTGTGAAAAGTAATTATATTGCAAAGGCAATCAAGACTTTTAAAGCAGACGGTTTTTTTCATCAGCTTTTGTATTTTCTCCCGGGAAGAGATTTAAGTGATATTTTAAATTCGGGAGGACCTTTAGACGAACAGACATCAGTTTATTATGCCCTTTGTATGGCAAGAGCTGTTGCTGACCTTACTGCTGCCCATTCCGGTATTGTTATAACCGATTTAAAGCCTGAAAATTCCAGAATAATTGATCCTTCAGGAAAACTTGTTATTTTTGATCTGTCCTGCTTTGAATTCGCAGGAAAGTATCCGGAATTTTCCCAGGGAACAATGCCTTATGCTCCACCTGAATTAATTAACCGTGAAATATTATGGCAGAGTACAGACATATATTCAATCGGAATAATACTTTTCGAGATGCTGATAGGTAGAGAAGAGTTCAATAGAATTTCAGAGCAATGGAGCCTGAATTTAAGAAGAGGCTATAAAGTAAATATCTCTGCTATTGAATCAACTTATCCAGATGTATTCATGATTATTGATCGTGCAATAGAGCCTGATCCTTCAAACAGATATAACAATGCTGACGAGTTAATAACCCGGTTAATGCCATATTATCAATCAATTACAGGTTATTCCAACGCAAAAATAGTTTCAATTAAAGTCATATTGATCTGCGAGAACGGGAAAAAACTATGTCTTCGGGAAGGAACAACCTTAATAGGTAGAAATATTATTGATCCCAATATCTGCCATATTTCCGAAAGGCACTGTGAAATTATGGTGGATAGAAAAACAAATGTGCTTATCCGTGATATTGGCAGTAAATACGGAACATCAGTAAACGGGGATAGAATAGATCATCAATGGGTTAATTTAAGTGATAATGATGTTATTGAATTAGTAGATTTCAAGATACGTATAAGGATTGCTTAAATGAAGCTACAGGAGCGTGATAAACAGATTTTACAAAAAGTTTTCATGTTTATGTGCCTCAGATGCTTGCAGATAGCGGAACTATTTGATATGCATATAAAGATATGCCAGAGACGTCTTAGAGCTCTTGTTAAAGGTGATTATCTAAGAAAGATTTTAATTCCAACTACTGAATCAGGAAGATCGCCCTATCTCTATTATCCCGGAAAATCTGCTGAAGAGCTTTTTGGGATTCAGGGATACAAACCAAGACTCACAAATCAATTATCTCATCAGCAGAAGAATACAGACCTTCTAATTCATCTTAAGAAATCCGCAGACAGGGCAGGAATAAAATGTTCATTATTGCCCGAACATCTGATCCGGATATCAGGACAAACCCTTATTCCAGACGGAACACTTGCCCTTACCAGAGAAAGTAAATCTGCATTGTTTTTTCTTGAGAACTGTGCAGGAACAGAAGTTATTAAGTCGCCAAATTACAATGAAGACATTGAAAACAAGCTAATCAGATATGCTGAAATTTTCCAGAATAATGAAATCAGGTTTTACTGCAAATTCTTCGAATATAACTTCCAGAGATTCAGGCTTCTATACATAACCAATTCAGGAAAAAGACTGGATTCTATATCCCAAATAGTAAAGAAGCATGATTCTTTCGGATTTATTTATATGGCTACAAAATCAGCATTTTTAAAAAACAATATATTCGCTCCTATATGGAGTATTCCCACTAAAAATGAAATCAGCGCATCGATCATAAAGGAGAGGTAATGTCTGTTAAAAACTTTGTTAATTATTTTGTAGAAGAAAGCTTAAGAAAAATGTCCTTAGCTGATATTTATGATTCTGATATTAACAAAACATGCCATGAAATCAATTCGGAACCGGTTGATATAACACCAAAGGCATTCTTAAACAATAAAATACCATTTCAATATAAAAATCCCAAAATCATAAATGCCTATCCATCAAAAAGTGATTCGGAAAAGTATCTCGAGAAAGCCGAGCAGTTAGTAGAAGCACTGCACTGCATAAACAGGCAGGCTGTATTTGAAATAAAGGGAAATAAGAAAAATATTACTTGTAGCTTTTATGCTGAGCAAGATGATATCGAAGCTATCAGTTCATCAATTGTAAATTTTTATCCGAAGACAATAACAGACAATAACCTAATTGAGAATATAACAGAAAATCTTTTTGTGTATGATTTCCTGCCTAATGCGCCATTTTTTAAACCGTTAACTACATATCATGATTTCATAATCTCGCCTCTAAACATGGTTCCTAACCTGTTACTTAACCTTGATGAGAATTCAATTGGAGTATATCAGGTTATTTTTAAACCACTCCCAGGCATAGTCCATAAAATGGTTGATGAAGCAATTGATTGTGAATGGAAGGCAACTAAAGGCGCAGATAATACAACTCCAAGCATAGAATCGTCAGCAGTAAATAAAAAAATAGAATATAAATCACCTGATTTTCGGAGTTATTTTTCTGTATGTGTCAGGATTATTCTTCCTACAGACCAATTAAAAAATCAGGTTAAGGCTTTTATATCCAATTATACCTATGGTTCAAAAGCTTTTAAAATAATTGAAAATGAATCATACGGAAAAGAACAAATATTAAATATGCTCAATAAAAGGGTATCATACCATAGTGGCTTTCTTCTAAATGCACATGAACTTACATCTCTTATGCACATACCTTTTCAGATTCTAAAAAACAAAGAGTTTGATGACATTTTTACATCAGCGCCTGTTGGAGATAAGCCATTAATTACACCCGAATATACGGATATAGTAATCGGAGAATGGTCTTGCGGAGCATATGTAAAAGAGATTCATATTCCGATACAAAGAGATATACCAAATATACATGTAATTGGGCTTCCCCGCTCAGGAAAATCAACCCTTCTTAATCATATTGCAATTGAGAAATTCAAAAAAGGCGAAGCTGTTTTTGTCTTGGATCATCACGGAGACTTGATCGAGACAATAAAGAAAAACATCCCAAAAGAATTAATCGGAAAAGTAATCGTAATTGACTTTGGGCTAAAAGATTTAACTCCCCAGATTACTATCAGGGGAAATGTTGATATAACAAACCCAAGCAGAGTAAGTGATGATTTAAGCTATAGCATGAAAGATGTGAGCACAAGCAGGGATAAATCATGGTTCGGTCCAAGAATGGCGTATAGTTTCTCATGCCTCTTTTTCCTTTACTCAATACTTCCTGATCTTAATTTGACAGATATCAGGCTGCTTGTTTCGCCCTCGAAAAAAGGAAAGAATCTTCGAACAAAGATAAAGAACAGAGTTAAGCACCCTATAGTTAATGATTTCTTAGAAGAGATTGATTCTACACCTTTTGAATCTCTGCTTCCTGTAGTAACAAGGCTTTCACAATTGCTATTGGATGAGAAATCCCTGAGACTTTTTACTATTGATACAAATAAGATAGCGATTTCAGACATTTTAGAAAACCGAAAGCTATGCTTAATCAATCTTGCATGTGGAATCATAGGAAAGCAGAGGTCGAGCATATTAAGCGGACTAATGGATAGCCTGATAACTAATAATGCTTTTGCAAGAGCCTCAGTTCCATATGAGAAAAGAACTCCATGCTTAATCATAAAAGATGAATTTCATCTAGGACCAATGGATCTTGATAACCAGTTTACAGGAATTCCAAAATATAATTTTAGTATAGTCGTTGCTCACCAATATGTTACGCAGGTTGAGCAAAGGGATATTGATGTCCTTGCGACAGCAGGAACAAAAATTATTTTCAAGCTTGGACAGAAGGATGCAGAGTTTTTTGCGAGAAACCTAAACGACATTAGCCCTTATGAAATCACTTCATTAAAGCCTTTTGAGGCAATTGTAAAGATTGAGGACGAGGTTGTAAAAATCAATACTCCAAAGCCAATTCAAAGGGAGGAAGATTTCAGTGAAGAGATAATGAGATATTGCATAACTAATTATTACATAAGGCATAGTGAAGATAAAGTTGAGAATAAAAAAGAACTGTTAATAGATGAGATATAAAGGAGGGAAAAATGAGCAAATATACCGACATCATGACCCATCTCAATCCGAAGGTAATTATTGAAAAAACAGAGCTTCCCAATGATACTGCAAGAGGAAAATATTCGCTTAAAAGCTCGATAGCAAGGTCATATCAGGAATATGAGAAAACCATTATTGATTATATGGATTTTCATTTTAAAGAGGTCTATAAAGGCAATTCTTTCCCTCCTGAGATGCTTCGGGATAGAGCAGACAAATATTTAAAGAAAACCGGAGGCCTTACTGAGACATCAGCATATATCGCTTTGAGCGGGGCAAATGGTGGAATTCCATACCTTCTGAACCTAATTGCAGAAGCGATAAAAGAAGAAATGAAGCGAGCGTATTTTGATTATGTAATTACTACTTTTATCAACCCACTTTCATTTCAGGAAGTTGTGGAATTGATGAGGGAATTCAAAAGTAGCCTTGTCAATTATTCTCCGAAGTCATTTGCCTATATAGAACCAGAAGCAATGGCGGCTGATTACAAAGAGGTTATTTGGAACTATATTGAGCAATTAACCCAATACAAAAACTTATGGAAGTATTAACAAAGGAGGCAGTTATGTTAATTAAACAAGGTAAAGGGAAAATTGATTGGACAGATTATTCATGGAATCCTGTTTCTGGTTGCTATCACAATTGTTCGTATTGCTATATGCAACGAATGGTAAAAAGAGGCTTTTATAGCATGAAACCGGCATTCCATCCTGAACGATTGGGAGAGGTAATAAAACTCAAAAAGCCATCCAAGATATTTGTTTGCAGTTCAGGTGATATGTTTGGAGAATGGGTGGAAAAAGACTGGGTTGAAGCTGTTATTTCAATAGTGAAAGAATTGCCTCAGCATACGTTTCAATTTCTTACAAAAAATCCCAATCGATATAGCGAATTTAGCTTCCCGAAAAACTGCTGGTTAGGAACAACCATAGATGGATTGCCAAGAACCATAAACAATGCACGTATTTTAACTGAACTCAAGCATAAAAATATCATACGGTTTGTTTCCTTTGAGCCACTGCTTAATGATGTCCATGAACATTTTACAAGCAATGGAAATAAAAAGATTTTTGAAAATCTGGATTGGATAATCATTGGAGCTGATTCGAATAAGAATGCAGAGAAAGCTCCTGATGTTTGGGCAGAAGAATTAATTTCTATGGCAAGAGAATCTCATATTCCTGTCTGGATAAAAGACAATTACGGATATCCTGAAATCATAAAGGAATTTCCAAAATAAGCGGATTAATGAAATGCTCTCAATAGAACAGTGTAAAAAAATTTTAAAAAATTCCAATTATTCTGATGAAGAAATTCGGGAAATTCGCAATGTTCTTTATCAGCTTGGCGAAATGCTTTTTGATGAATATATGAAACAAAAAAGATCAGAATCAACTAAGAAAAAATAAATTTTTCATAGTGAATAAAAAAAACAATTTTGGTATGATATGAATGGTCAATTTAATAATTCATTTTCTGAAAAAGCGGGATTAAAAGAATTGAAAGCGATCATTTATTGCCGTGTATCAACTACAGAACAAGCCGTGCTTGGGTTTAGCCTTGCTGCACAGGAAAAAGTCTGCCGTGATTATGCCGAGAGGAACAGTTTTCAGGTTGTAAAGGTTTTTATTGAGCATGGCGAGAGCGCAAAATCAATAAAACGAACCCAGCTGAATAACCTGTTGGAATATGCCTCTAAAAACTTCCATAATATTGATGTTCTTATTGTTTATAAGCTCGATAGATTAGCCAGAAACATGGTTGATTATACCAACCTAATCCAGAATTTTGGGCAGATGGGAATTGATGTAAAATCAGCAACAGAAAACCTTGATGAGACATCAACAGGCAAATTGATGAAAAACATTATTGCCTCTTTTGCCCAGTTTGAAAATGACGTAAAAAGCGAGAGAACAATAAACGGAATGAGGCAGGCAATAAAAGAAGGAAGATGGTGCTGGTGCGCTCCTTTAGGCTATAGATTTTCAAGAGAGCAATCAAAAAGGCCAATCTTAGTGCCTAATAATGATAGTGAACTTGTTAAAGAAGCTTTTAAGCTTGCTGAAAAAGGATTATATAAGCAGACAGAAATAATAGAGCTGTTAAGAAGCAAGGGCTTTAAAAAAATCAATAAACAAAGGATGAACTGCATATTAAGAAATGCGCTATATGCAGGTATGATAAAGGTTGACTGGTATCCTGAGATGATCGATGCAGTTCACGAGCCGCTCATCTCTAAAGAGACTTTCTATACTGTGCAGATGATACTTGACGGTAAAAAGCCAACTATCCAGGGAAAGATAAAAAATAACCCTGATTTCCCATTAAGAAATTTTGTTGTATGTGAAAAATGCGGGAGTCCCTTAACAGGAGCATGGTCAAGAGGAAGAGCAGGGAAAAGATACGCTTATTATAGATGCCAGACTAAGGGATGCCACCTAAATGTAAAAAAGCAAACCATGGAAAATGATTTCTTTGAATACCTAAAATCCTTCCAGCCAAAACCCGAGATACTTGATTTATTTGAGGAAATTATTACTGATGTCTGGGAGACAAGGCAGAAAGACAAGGCTGAGGATCAGATAAGGCTGGAACAGGAGCTTGATCTGATAAAAGAGAAGAAAGCAAAGCTGCTTGATTTAATGCTTGATGAAACCATAAGTGCAGAAGAATATAAAGAAAAGACCCGGGAAATCGAAAATCGAACCATTGTAAAGAAAGTAGAACTGCATGAAACTTCAACTGATCTTTATGATATTGAGGCATATGTAAAATTTTGCAGGTTTTTTATCGAAAACCTATCGAACCTATGGGCAAGTGCTAACCTTGAGCTTAAACAGCGGTTTCAGAATTTAGTCTTTCCAGAGGGTATAAAATATGATGGGAGGCTCTATCGAACCTCCCAAGTATCTGCTATATTTGAATTTGTGAAAAATTTTCCACAAAAATATGATCTGGCTCCCCCGGTTGGACTCGAACCAACGACATAGTGGTTAACAGCCACTCGCTCTACCGACTGAGCTACAGGGGAATATAGTCTATCAAAAAAATGATTGTTATATATATCGCACCTTATAACAAAAAGTCAACCACATTTTTTGGTTTCTATAACTTTTTTACGGTACATCTCACACATACAAAATATAACCCGCAAAACTAACCACTTCACCCTCAAGGCGATCAGTACTCCCGGCGCCCTTCCAATGCACGCATCAAAGTCGCTTCATCCGCAAAATCAAGACTGCTCCCCACAGGAACTCCGTACGCTATACGTGTCACCTTGATACCCAACGGTTTTAGCAATCGGCTCGCATACACCGCGGTCGCTTCTCCTTCCACATCAGAGCCCGTCGCAATAATCACCTCACTCACCCTTCTCGCCCTGACCAGATCCTGCATCCGGTCAAATCCAAGCTCCTCAGGCCCAATACCATTCAGCGGCGACAACTTCCCGCCCAGAACACAGTATTTGCCCCGATACCCGCCAGCGCGCTCCAAGGCAATCATATCGCGAGATGCCTCCACTACACACAACTGCGCATCATCACGAGACGAATCGGAGCACACAGAACATATATTCTTATCAGCAATACCGTTACACAACGAGCAATGCCGCACTGCACGTTTCATCTCCACTAAGGCGGAAGCGAACGAATCAACATCGGAGGGAGTCATATCAAGCACCTTCATAACCATCCGTTCGGCACTTTTGTACCCTATCCCGGGCAAGCGGGAAAACCATTGTATAACCTGTTCTATGGACGACGGATAACTGCTCATGCAATATCAACTCAATTAAAAGGAAAAACCAGGGATATTCAGCCCGCCGGTAATCTTTTCCATTTCTCTTTTCATCTCCGACTGCGATGTCTCCACTGCCTGATTCATCGCGGCAAGAATCAAATCCTGTAAGGTTTCAACATCATCCGGATCAACGACTTCTTTTTTTATCTCAAGGCGCAGGATTTTCTGTTCGCCGTTAATTACCACTTTTACCATCCCGCCGCCGGCGGCCACTTCATACTCTTTTCGTGCAAGTTCTTCCTGCATCTGTCCCATTTGCTGCTGCATCTTCTGAGCCTGTTTTAGAATCTTGCCCATTCCCATTTACTGTTTCCTCCTCACAGATAACACTTTTCCTTCAAAAGACTCTACCAGTTTTTGTACTTTCGGGTCATTCAGTATCTCATCCTCTCGCCGCATCCGGCCGGATGTGGTATCCTGCGCCGCCGCTACTCCCGGTTCTATTACGGTTGCCGCAGACGGCGGTTCAGGCTTTTTATCATCAAGTATGACCTTTATTCTTATGACTGTCTTAAAATAATTCGCCAGTAATGATTCAATCTGTTGTTTTTTATCACGGAGCATATCCAGAAACAATGCGCCGGCCGCTCCAAGTGTCAGGATTTCCCCATCATATGATACGACACGAGCATTGACTAAATTGTTATGCAGCATATTGTTTTCGCACGAATCGCATACTTTTTTCCACGACGATTGTATTGTTGCCAAATCCACTTTTAAGGTGTTTGTATCATTAAAACTCGCCGGACGCTGTGCCGGAGCCGGCGTATTGATCTGCCTTGGAGATAATGTAGGCAACGGCTTTTCCTTCGGCGCTTCAGCAGGGAAAACAACAGGCTTAACTACTTGCTGAGTAGATATTTGAACCGTTGATTCCGGCTTGTTCTCCGCCACCTTTCGAACAGGTTCCGCGTTCGGCGTCGCTGGAGCAGGCTTCGTTCCGGGTGTCCCCTGTTGTATCTCTTCCAGTTTCAGTAATGCCTGATCTATGGATATCACGGAATGAATCCGACTTAATTTCAGGAATAATAGTTCCAGCGCAACCTGTTTGGAAAGAGCGTAGCGTATATCAACGCCTGCCTGCGCGATCAATCCTACAGCATACTCAAGTTCGTTCGGCGTGAACCACGATGCCTGAGCCCTTAACCGCTGTATTTCCTCCGGTGTCGTTTCCAGCACATCAGTACGGTTTTCCAGCAATGATACCAGCAGTAATGAACGGAAATGCTGGAGAAGCCCGTCAAAGAAATGGCTCAGGTTTTTGCCGTCACGAAGGATCCTGCCGATCAGCATTATGCCGTCAGCTATATTCTGGTTGTGCGCGTGTTCGGTTAGCAGGTAAAAAACATCGGTATGATAAATCCCGAGTATGGACGATATCTGTTCAAAGGTGATAGTCGTTCCGCAAAAAGCAACCACCTGATCGAACATGGACTGCGCATCCCGCATACTGCCGTCACCCGCACGGGCGATGGCGTCGAGCACACCGGGTTCAATGCTGTATCCCTCTGTTTTGGATATATTTGCAAGATGATCCCTTATAATACATTGCGGAATACGATGAAAATCGAACCTCTGGCATCGGGACAGAATAGTGGGAAGCACTTTCTGCGGTTCGGTGGTCGCGAAAATAAAGATAACATGCGGAGGCGGTTCTTCAAGCGTTTTCAGAAGCGCGTTAAATGCAGATGTGGTAAGCATGTGCACTTCGTCGATGATGTAAATCTTATATTTTCCTTTGGCCGGCACAAATTTGACGCTGTCGCGCAGTTCGCGCACTTCATCGACTTTATTGTTGGACGCCCCGTCAATCTCGATCACGTCCATGGATGAACCCTGAATGATCTCCGTGCACATTTCACAGGTGCCGCACGGATTGACGGTAGGCCCCTGTTCGCAGTTCAGAGCTCTTGCAAAGATACGGGCAGTACTGGTTTTGCCTACTCCGCGGGAACCGGTAAACAGATACGCGTGAGCGATCCTGTTGCGGGCAATAGCGTTTTTTAGGGTAGTCGCTATATGTTCCTGCCCCACAACCGTATCAAACGACTGAGGCCGCCATTTACGGGCTGTAACAACAAATTCCGAGTTCACGTAATCAGTATCCATATATTCCTGGTATATGTGCACGGCGTGCACCGTACTTCGATCTCTTTTCTTCTATCGCAAGCAGGAGTCTCATCTCCTTCCAGGTTGCCCCGAGCACAATACCGTTACCGCTTACCGTTGCTACCTTCCGGTCCTGGCGGGGTTCACAGGCGGCACTTGCACAGGACCCGGATATCAAAAATGAACGCCCATGCCCTTGAAAGAAAAAGGTGATGACCTCAGTACGGATTTCGATCCCGCTAGAGCGGATTGCAGGTTACAGGGCACCGCTACCTCCCCATCTAGCACGCCAAAAATTCGTTACAATTCAGATAAAGGAACCAGTATACCGGTTTTTCGAGGGTTTGTCACGGATGTTTTTCCGTCAATTCCCATACGACGTTTCCATATATAATCTTTTCTCTCATTTCACATGGAGAGAATTCTTTATTAGTGCAACACACACGCACTGTGATATAGTGGTGGATGAAAGGAGATTTTTTTATGCGAATACCTGTTATTTTTCTATTATGTTTCACGCTTGCCGGCTGTGGAACCATGGCGAAACGCAGTGAAATGGCGGCTTTGAAAAAACCATTGAACTCGATAGAGTTCAGTAGTGCTCTCGACCCATATCATACATACCTCGGCCTCGACCAGTCAGTCTCTTCTTTCACGTTGAGCGATCTCCATGCCGATACGGTTGTCATCATCATTTTCAGTATGTACTGTTTGACCTGCCAGGATGAAGCGCCGAATGTGAATTCCCTGCATGAAGAGGTATTGAACGCCGGCGCAGGAAATTCCATCAAATTTATCGGACTCGGTTTCGGCAATTCTGAACTGGAATCATCTATTTTCAAAGATCAGTATGCATTGCGGTTCCCGGTATTCGCCGACCCGAATAAATCCATTGCCAACGCAATAAATGTACAGCGGATTCCGTCATTTATTGTAGCGCAACGCAACGAAAAAGGGACTTTTGAGATCATACATAAAGAAGAAGGCAGGTTTTATCTTCTCAAAAATTTAATAGAGAAGCGAATCAGATAGGAGCACCACTCATGAAGAGGTTTATAGGATTTAGTATTGTTATGTTATCCATTCTGGCGGTAACAACAGCCTATACAAAAGATTGGAAAAATCTCATATATCATCCGGCTAAAACAAAACCTACAGACAGCGAGCTCAAAGTCAAAGTCGGCGACCCGGCACCGGATTTTACCCTGAAAGCGCTGGACGGGACACCAGTATCCTTAAGCGACTACAAGGGAAAAAGGAACGTGGTGATCTCATTTGTTCCTTCCGCATGGACACCAGTATGCTCAACCCAATGGCCCGGTTACAAAATTGCTGAGAAAGTTTTCACTGCGCATGATGCCGCTCTGATCGGTATCACGGTAGATAATGTTCCCACTTTATATGCATGGACAAAAGAGATGGGCGGACTGTGGTTTCCTGTTCTATCCGACTTTTACCCGCATGGACAAGTCGCGGAACAATTCGGAGTGCTCAGGTCTGACGGTACCAGCGAAAGAGCTCTGTTTGTTATTGATAAACAGGGAATTATACGCTATATCGATGTTCACGACATCCATGATCTTCCGAAACTGGATGATGTTATTAACGCGTTGAAAGAGATTGAAAGCAAGTAGCCTGTGTTACAGGATATACCTCCCGCCAAGCCTTATGAGAGCCAGCAACAAGAGAATGATCGAAAACGGCTCGGGTATAAGAGATGTCCCTTCGTATTCCATCTGAAGATAATTAAACTGCCCGAAGTCAGCAGTCAGGTCAGCAGACGCGGCAGTGCCGCCGAAGAGGATACGGATTTCATCAATGTCAATATTCATCGATTCCGACGCGTCAATATAACTGAGAAGGTTTAAGTCAAGCATAACCGTTTTCCCTGATCCGATCCCCCTGTAAACCGTTACGGTAAGCGCGTCGTCCATGCGTTCAAAATCAATGGTAATTTCCTTTGGGTTTCCGGTGAAATATCCAAACGCGGCATCAGACCGGAATAAAGAATAATCATGATCGTATAAAAAGAAATTCGCGCGGTTGAGATCCGTTTTCCAATCGGCACATCCCAGATAAAAAACCATGGTTCCTCCTCCATACAGCTGAATAAAAATGTCGGCTGTTGAAGATAGAGCGGAACTATGGACTAATTCCACATACAACCTAAAATCATGTGACGGATTTGAAAGCGGTCTCGTATACCCTACTGAATACCCTCCTGCCGGGCTGGCAGGTTGTATATGATGCAGTTTTAAATCGCCCTGCTGAGTAATTTCGCTCTGATGACTGGCGACGTTCGTTGTAATTTCTGCCCAATTCCCTGCTGATTGAAATTCATTGAAATCGACATAATCAAATGTTTCCACCAGCGTACTTCCAAATACAGCAGAAACCGACAGCATACAAAAAATCAGGACACTCCATACCTTTTTCATTGCCCATTTTCCCAGAGTATTTAATTCGACAACCCACATTATACAATATAACACATAACAAACACAATGTCAAGTCTATAACCTATAATACTCCAAGAAAAACCGCAATTAGGCGTGAAGATCCATCTATACTGTTCTTTTAGCCATCCATCTCCGCATAAACCAGATACTTCCCAAACCGAACAACAGCATGGCTGACGGCTCAGGTACTGCAGGAGCAGGAACATCACCCTCAAGGGCAAAATCAATCACAATTGTCTGGGCGTTGGAATTAGTCGGCCCGACCAGTGAAGTGATAAACAAAACAGTGCTTTCTTCAGAAGTCAGAATCTCGTTACCGAACTGGAATTCCCATATAAATGAATCAGGCGTACTAAACCCGGGAGAAAAAAAACCGGGAACATAGTACATATCGGACGGGTTGACAATATCCAGTTGCACAAATTCGTGATCACCAACAACCGAATGGCTAAACGGCGATTCATCAAGATCAAGCGGGTTGCTGATATAACCAGCGGTCACTATATTTACCCCCGGCACATCAAGGGACAGGTAATTCAACTCTTCATCTGCAACATGATTTTCCAGCTGGTAGAAATAATAATACATTGATCCGTTCATAAAGGCATCAAGGTCACCAATTTCAAACTCGAAAATCATGTTGGATGTATCGGGAACCATGTCAGTTACCATATAATCCAGATACGTGGTGTACCCCAGAAAAGAGTTGTGCAACACGGCCTCTCCTTTGGTCTCCAGAGCTGTGCTGGTTGAGGCAATCAGAAGAACAGCCAAAACGGTAGAAGTTATTAGTTTCATATCATTCCCCCCTCTTTTGGTGAAATTTCAAGTTGATATGATATTAACGCCTCATTAAAACATTTATTACAAAAAAAATATTTCTCCTACTAAAATTATATGAATTAAGAGGGGGTTTTCCTGTGAAGCTCGGCTTTATATGCCCCCTGAGGGTGATATTTTGAAAATGAAGATGTAAAAAATAGTTCCGTTTATATAAAATGGTGGCAGAATCAGATCGTTGACGCAGTATTTTGAAAAATTTGGGGGTTAAAAAGTCTCTCAGCTTATATGCGCCGCCGAAACAATAATAAAATATACTACCAGTGAATGACCTTGACTCAGAGATAACACTTTTTGTACACTTTTAATGTTTTTTAACCTTATTCATCATCCAATTCGCACAGAAGGGGGAGGACACTCTATGAAAGCAACAAGTTTACTGAAAGTATCTGTATTAGTGGGGATAACATGTTCGGCCGTTATGATCGGATCTGCGTTTGTAAGGGCTGAAGAAGGCGGCGTAAAAACAACGTTGGAAAATTTGCAGGCAGCGTATAATGGTGAATCAAATGCACATGCACGCTATCTTGCTTTTGCTCAAAAAGCGGATGAAGAAGGATATGGAAAAGTAGCAAGCCTATTCCGTGCCGCGGCTCAAGCTGAAGAAATCCATTTAAATAATCACGCTGAAGTCATAAAAAGCCTTAACGCACCCCCCTCAGCCGATATCAAAGAACCGGAAGTAAAATCTACAAGAGAAAACCTCGAAGCAGCCTTAGCCGGTGAGAATTACGAACGGATAGCGATGTATCCGGAATTTTTGGAACAGGCAAAAAAGGAAGACAACGGCAAAGCTGTCCGCACGTTTAAGTGGGCTATGGAAGCAGAAACCAAACACGCGGAATACTATCAGGCGGCACTTAATGATCTTGAAAACTGGAGAGATGGCAAAATGACATTTCTGGTATGCACAGAGTGCGGCTATACAACCGATGATATGTCTACTCAAAAATGCCCGGTTTGCTCATATCCGCGCAACAAAATGGATGAAGTCGAATAATTCTTTTGCTTAAGGAAACTACACCGTGCCTGCCCTGCACAAAACAACATGGCAGGCACCGTTTTATTATGAAATCAGTCTTCTTAAAAAAATTTCTTCTTTACTGTGTGTTGTTTCTCAACCCGCTAGTGATACTATGGTTGTGGTACACAAACGAGCAGTTACGATTTGAAGATTACAACACCAATATATTCATGGAAGCAGGGCGGATTGCCGGACTGTTGGCTGTGTATTGTGCCCTGTTTCAGCTTATCCTAATCGGCAGGGTGAAATGGATTGAGAGCGTATTCGGGCTAGACCGCTTAACGCGGATACACAAATGGAACGGGTATTCGCTGGCATTGCTCCTAGTTGCGCACCCTGTTTTTTTAAGTATTGGATACGGGCAACGCGACTTCATATCGTTTTCGGAACAGTTCACAGAATTCCTTTCATGGGAAGGCGTAGCCGCGGCGGCTGGGGCTCTGGCTTTATTTGTAGCGGTTATCATGCTTTCCATCACTGTTGTGAAACGAAAAATGAATTATGAAATCTGGTATTATATCCACCTGACCACCTATTGCGCCATCCTGCTCGCATTCGAACATCAATTAGAGACAGGCAGTGACTTTACATCAAATACCCTTTTCAAAAACTACTGGTACGCATTATACGGATTCGTGTTCCTGAACCTGATATTTTTCCGGTTCTCCCGTCCGTTGTACCACTCGGCAAGGCACCGTTTTAAAGTCGATAAAGTAGTACGCGAAACAAACGATGTGGTATCGGTTTACATCACCGGAAGAAATATAGACCGGTTTTGTTTCGAGCCAGGTCAATTTGTGATTGTCAGGTTTATGTCAAAAAAATGTTGGATACAGGCACATCCGTTTTCGTTATCATGCGAACCAAACGGTAATTTTGTCAGGTTAACCATAAAACGAGCTGGCGATTTCACCGCTCAGGTATCATCGATCAATCCCGGCACAAGCGTTATTATCGACGGGCCTCACGGTATTTTTACCCTGCGCAGAGTTATAAAAGAGAAAACATTACTTATTGCCGGCGGTATCGGAATCACACCATTACGAGCAATGATACCTCAACTGATTAACCGCAAAAAAGACACGATTCTCCTGTACGCTAACAGACAACATAAAGATGCCGCCTTAACTGAAGAACTGGCATCATTTACCAAAAATGGGCATTTCAAAACTCATTTCATTATGAGCAGTGACACTTCATGGACGGGCGAAAAAGGACATATCGACCGGGATAAAATCCTGCGCCTTGCTCCTGATGCCGCAGAGCGCGACGTGTACTTATGCGGCCCCCCGGGCATGATGACGGCAACCCGCAAAGCTCTGCTTCAAATCGGGCTTAAACCGGCGCAAATTCATTACGAGAATTTTAGTTTTTAGTACTAATTTATAAGATGGTTACATTCTTTTCTTGATTCGTAAAAAGAGTGACGCGATCGACAATAAAACCAGAGATAATGGTTCAGGAACCGGTGTCTGCATTCCATTAAGAACGTATTGATAATCCTCATTTATTTCAGGCTGGGTTAATGCCCTGTCAAATATCTTCACTTCATCAATATACCCTGAAAATGAATATGCCCCGCCACTGTAAGAAAACGCGCCAAACAATAACGGCATTGTATTGGTGGACGACATAAGCCCCGTGACATACTGTTCGCCAAGATAACTGCCATTTAGATACGCTTTTAAAGACTCGTCAGAACTACTATAAGTCATAGTAACCTGCTGCCACTCTCCCTGTGTCAAAACCGGGGAAGATTCGTACGAAGAGATAATGCCGCCCGTTTGCACAAACGGCAACAGGTTGGAATCTTTGATGTAAAAAAGATACGACCTCTCAGATGCGGGCTGACCAGAACTGGTATTAGCCCACTTTGCCACGAGGCTCTGATAACTTGATAATGAATTCGGCTTAATCCATAATGAAATTGTAATCTCATCGGTTAAATTCAGCAAACTATTGCTCGGAACCTGAAAATAACTGCCGCCGCTGACGTGCAGAGATTCCTGAAAAACAGCATCTGAATACACATAAGATGCTCCTCCGGAAAGAACTCCGTCAAAGTTGCTGGTTGTGGCATCTTCACCGTTCCCGTTTAACTGCCAGTACCCGACCAAACCATCCGTGACAGGCCCGGCATAGAGAGGAGTAATTCCTGAAAAAATTGACACTATCAGAATACTAAAAAAATATTTAGTTTTTGGGGTCATTTTATCACCTCTTTTTTATCATTTTGTCTTTATTTTTATTATAGCACTCATTCTACATAAATGCAAAAATGTTTATTCTTTAACTCATCTTATTATAACAAGTTATAAAATTATGTTATTCGCAGTTTATGCCAACATTCCGGCATGCCGGTTCGGACAACGATTGTGCAAAATCCCTTAGGATTGAAATTCATATAGTTCTAATTATCAAATAGATATATCTTTTGAGCATCTTGACAAACCTAAAAAAGCATGCTATTGAATAAACAAACAACCGTCAAAAAGAAAGGATAAGTATGAAACGCAATATCGTTGTGGGGCTTGCAGTTGGAGCAACAGCAGTTATGATGTGGGCGTTATCCGCATCAGCTTCGACTATTGAAGTGAGTGGAACCGGCGTCACAAAAGGATCGGTTTGGTATGGATATTTCGCCAACTACCCTCAATCGCCATACTGGCACTATGTAGCAACGCCTTATATGGACGTGAAACATACTTTGAACCCCATGACGTTCCGCGCATTTGCGGAATTCAGCTTACAGGAATGGTATGCCAAAGGCGTTGATGTCTCTCATATTACCAGCGTAACACTCTCCTATGAGCAAACAGAGATGCAGGGCATTTTGTATAATGTTTACGGGATGAATAGCGACATTTACAAAGACGGGGCCATTACCACCGATCAATTTGGCGACATAGGTAATTCTGTGTCGCAACAGACATCACAGTCATCGACATCGGGTCCGGCGCAGGTTAGCCTCGATGTTACCTCAATAGTGCTGAATGATATTGATTTCGATAATGCGTGGACGGGGTTTATCTTTACATTGGCTAGCGAAACCGGTTATCAATACGTTAGCCTTTCAAATCCTGTTTTATACATAGAGACAGATCTGCCGGATACGACAGCGATTCCAGAACCGGCAACGATACTCCTTGTATCGCTCTCCACGCTATGGGCAACAAGAAGACTCAGGAAATAACGCTTTAACTGAAGTTTTCTCATAAACCGGTTACGGGGTATACTGAACACTCACTTATAACCCGTTTTGCGTTTTAAATCGAATAAAAGTCGCTGTTTCCCCCCTTTATCAAAGAAAATACTTGACGCCGCAAAAAAACACCCCATTCTTTTTAAAACTTTTTTGATTTTTTCCAATTCCTATGGTATACTTATATTATCAATGTAGTTTACATTAAATTTCTGGAGAACAAGTTATGAAGATTCGATTCTCGATGATAAGTTTGTTTGCGGTTCTGGTAGTATTTGCTCAAAACGCGTACAGCACCAATGTCACAATATATTCGAACAGCTCGAACAGCAGTGTCACTACTATCCGTTCTAAAGACGCGACTATGGCTAACCCGACAACCATGTGGATTGCCAACAGGGCAGGAAGCGGGACAACCGGTACAGCCGAATACCGCTCATTACTGCGTTTCAACACACTGCTTACGGAAATGAGCGGTGTAACGCATGTCGAATCAGCTGTTCTGCGGTTATATTGTTACTGGAGCGCATACACTGAAGACATTCGTATCGGACGCGTCATAAATGCATGGACACCAACCGGAGCAACATGGTCGGCAAATAGCGCGTATGCGGATTATGGGATCTCCCAGTCGATCCCCGCGCATAATTACGGAGGCAGTTCAACGAATCCTCTGGGTTTATACGAATTTGACGTAACTGCAATTGTCAATGACTGGCTGGGCGGTACGCCTCAACCTGCGGCAAATAATGGGTTTATAATCCTCACGGACTACATATCCGGCGTCGAAAACGCAAACGACTTTTATTCACCTTTGTATCAAACTGGCAATGCGGCATATAACGAATATCGCCCGACGCTCATCATTCAGGAATCACTTGCCGCGCCGGTACCCGAACCACTGACTATTCTCCTGCTCGGCATCGCATCAGGTGCCGGCATCCTGAGAAAACGGATCAGGTAATCGATTCGTTCGCATAAAATCGGTTTGCCTTTACCAAAATATAACCTTAATACTGCGCATAACCAGATATGGTGATGTGAGATATTCTCATTAACCCCTATTTTTCTATAGACACACATTTATAATCATGACATTAAGCGCCAGCAACTATATCACAAATAAACATTGCGAAGCGCACGCGTCTCGGGTAGCATCATAAATAAAAATAAGGAAGGCGTATGATAAAAAACATTCTTTTAGCGTTTATCCCCTTGTTCGTTGCTGTTGACGCGATAGGCGTACTCCCGATGTTTGTTTCCTTAACGCAAGGGCTTAACCAGCAGGAAAAACGAACAGTCATCATCCAGTCCATGATAACCGCTCTGTGCCTTGCTTTCGGGTTTATTTTCCTGGGCAAAGCGGTTTTCAAGTTTCTCGGCATTACCATTGGCGACTTCATGATTGCCGGCGGGTCGGTTTTGTTCTGTATCGCCATAATAGATATACTGAATCCCGAGAAAAAACGGCGACTGCCGTCAAAAGATATGGGAGCAGTCCCGTTGGGCACACCGCTCATTGTGGGTCCGGCGGTACTAACCACTTCTCTCGCCATCATAGCCGAATACGGCACTGCCGCCACGCTGATTTCCGTCCTGCTAAACGTTCTGCTGGCGGGTTTAATCTTCTCTTTCTCCCGACTGCTGATAAAAACATTAGGCGAAGCCGGCACAAAAGCGTTGTCAAAAGTTATGGCGCTTCTGCTTGCGGCTATCGCCGTCATGATGATCCGCAAAGGCATTTTTCAGGTTATAAGTTAACCGGCATTTCATGGAAACCCGTATATCCTCCTGTTTATCATTGACACTATGTTATTATTTTCCGCGAAAGAGACTTATCAAACTAAGAAACTTCCATCCATGTAATTCAACACGCTTTGCAATAGCACTATTTTGCCGTAAAATGACAATAACAATCTGGACGTGCTGAAAAAGTTTCTGAATTGCTCTTTTAAAATGTCTAATGGAGGAACGTTAGCGACGTTGTGATCTCAAAATGAATAGAGCAAGATAACCACAGCCCCTGCGGGGCTTCGCAATTGTAAAAATTTCAGCTGAATTATATTGTCAGATTATCTTATTTAAGCGTATTCTATATGATTAAAACGAGAATACACACCAACTGTTCAGCAGAGGAGACTGTATGTTAAAACCGAAATTACTTGATACGCTCAAAACATATTCGTGGGCTCAGTTTCACAATGATCTCATCGCCGGCCTTGTTGTCGGTGTGGTTGCCCTTCCCTTAGCCATAGCTTTTGCCATCGCTTCCGGCGTGTCACCCGAAAAAGGGCTGGTAACTGCCATAATCGCCGGGTTTATCATATCCGCTCTGGGCGGAAGCCGCGTTCAGATCGGCGGGCCTACCGGCGCTTTCGTTGTGGTCGTATTCGATATAATCCAACGGCATGGAATGGACGGGCTGATTATCGCCACTTTTATGGGCGGTATTATGCTTATCATATTCGGATTTGCCCGGTTCGGCTCGGTAATAAAATTTATTCCGTATCCGGTAATCATCGGGTTTACATCCGGTATAGCCGTCATCATTTTTTCATCTCAGATCAAGGATTTACTTGGTTTAACCATAGCGGAAGTTCCGGCAAACTTTTTCTCAAAATGGCATTGTTTTATCACGAACATCACGTCCATCAATCCGGCCGCGGTCGGCATCTCTTTCTCTACCATCGGCATTATCCTTCTGGTACAGAAACTGATGAAAAGAATACCCGGTTCTCTTGTCGCAATTATCGTCACTACCCTTGCCGCCTACTGGTTTAAACTTCCCGTAGAGACAATCGGCGACCGTTTCGGCGTCATTTCCAGTACACTTCCTGCTCCTATTTTTCCATCTTTCAATCTTGCGTTGTTGCAGGATCTTATCAGGCCAGCATTTACTATCGCCATGCTTGCCGGAATAGAATCGCTCCTGTCAGCTATTGTCGCTGACGGTATGATCGGCGCAAAGCATCGCTCAAATATGGAACTTATCGCGCAAGGAATAGCGAATGTCTTCTCACCGTTATTCGGCGGTATCCCCGCTACTGGGGCTATAGCCCGTACGGCAACCAACGTACATAACGGCGGACGAACACCCATTGCAGGTATCATCCACGCATTAACACTCTATATCATTCTTCTTTTTTTCGGAAAATGGGCGGCTCTTATTCCTCTTGCCACACTGGCAGGAATTTTGGTTATCGTATCATACCGGATGGCAGAATGGCACTCGTTCTCCATGGTTCTGCGTTCTCCGCGGAGCGACGTGGTTGTTCTGCTGATCGTGTTTTCCCTGACAATAATATTTGACCTGACCGTTGCTATCGAAGTCGGTATTGTGCTGGCATCTTTTCTGTTTATACGACGCCTGTCAACTTTAAATAATATCAATGAAGTTCAGGGCGTGTATCTCGACGAAGAAGACCGGGACGACCCTGACGCAATGGACAAAAAAGTCATTCCTCACGGCGTGGAACTGTACGAAATAAACGGGCCTTTCTTTTTTGGTGTAGCATCAACTTTTATTGAAATGATGAATAATATTGAAAAAAGCCCGATGGTGAGAATATTCCGTATGCGCCATGTATCGAGTATCGACGCAACCGGCTTAAACGCATTGCGTCAGGTGACAAAAGAATCAAAAAAACGGGGAATCATTCTAGTTCTTTCCGGTGTACGGGCGCACCTTCGTAACAAACTTGAAAAGACCGGCATTATCGACCTGATCGGCGCAGAAAATGTCCTGCCGAATATTGACAGGGCATTGGAACACGCCGGCGAACTCGTTGCCAGCGTTAAAAAATAGGTACTATGTACGACGAGTACGCCTGTGACGGATGATAAATAACACCTGCCTATCGGGGCTTATACTGATCGTTCATACAGTTCTGTCAGTTGACGCAGTGTATGTTTTATTTCGCTGGTAATCATAGTGTCGGTAAACCGCCATTCCCAGTTACCCTGCGGTCTGCCGGGCAGATTCATTCGCGCCTCAGTACCAAGTCCAAGCACATCCTGTAGCGGGACAAGGCAAATACGTGCTACGGAACTCATCGCCAGACGTATAAAATCCCATTGGATTTGTGCGCCGTCGGTATTGATATATTGTTTGACCAGCTCACGTTCAGCCTCTATCTCGCCGCGCGATTGCGTGGACTGCGAACCCGGCTCAGCGGTAAACCATCCGACCGTGGTATTGTGGTCATGAGACGCCGTATAAACCGCGCAATTGCGGATGTGGTTATGGGGCCGGTACTCCGCCGCTTTGGGGTCTGAACCGAACGCCATCTGTAAAATACGCATCCCCGGCAGATTCAGGTCATCCCGCAGAGCATCGACCTCCGCAGTAATTACGCCCAGATCTTCCGCGATCAGCTTTACGTCGCCCAGAGCAGTACGGACAGCGTCAAACAATTTTCTGCCCGGCCCTTTCACCCAACGCCCGTTTTCAGCGGTTTCCTCCTGCGCCGATATCTCCCAGTAGGCTTCAAACCCTCTGAAATGGTCAAGCCGCACCATATCCACCATAGAAAAATTGACTTTAAACCGGTCTATCCACCATGAGAACCCTCTCTGCTCCATTTTTTCCCAGCGGTAAATCGGGTTGCCCCATCGCTGTCCAGTTGAGCTGAAATAGTCAGGCGGCACTCCGGATATAACCATCGGGCTTCCGTCATCGTTGAGAAAAAACAGATCACGGTTCGCCCATACCTCGGCGCTGTCGTGAGCAACATATATCGGTATATCACCGATAATTGAAATCCCGTTTTCCTCGCAATACTGTTTCAGATCGTTCCATTGTTTAAAGAACAGATACTGGACGAATTTCCAGAACTCCATGTCTTCCGCCAGTTTATCACGCCAGCGGACAAGGCTTTCAGGGTCGCGTTTCGCCGCGCCTTTTTCCCACAGTGTCCATGGTTTCATATAATGAGCGGATTTGAGAGACACGAACAGCGCGTAGTCTTCCAACCAGAACGAATGTTCCTCACAAAACCGGTAATAATCATCGGGATATCTTTTTCTTCTGCACTTTTCAAACGCTTTTTTAAACAGGCGCAGTTTGCTGTCTATCACCAACCCGTAATCAACACGATGATCCGGGAAACCATGCAATCGCTCTATATCCGACAAGTCAAGATAGCCGTCATCAACCATTTTCTGAGGACTGATAAGGTATGGGTTGCCTCCGAATGCGGACAGACACATATACGGCGAATTTCCATAACTGATATGCCCCAGCGGCAGTACCTGCCAAAGCGACTGGCCTGTTTCCTTTAAAAAATCAACAAACCTGTATGCCGTGTGCCCCAGATCTCCTATACCAAAATCAGAAGGAAGAGATGTCGGGTGCAGTAAAATACCACTGGTTCTTTGCGCAAACATCGCACTACCTCCTTACTGTAATTCAAAACTTTTAGTCTGCAACAGTTTGCCTAACAGACACTTTTTGTTCCTGTCGGCAATATCTATCCGCTCAGTCAAGGCAGATAGCATAATTTAACCTTACCATGGCACAGCGAATAGCGCCAGCAGTATCATTCCCTGATGATGAATGAGCCGCATAGACTCATATCAAAAAGACTATAAGAAATTATCAATACCAATAAAATTCACTTGCTAAATAAGAATCATTACTATATAGTAATATCAAAATAGCATAAGGGTCTTGTGTTATGAACATAGAACAGTCAATGGCCTTATTCAGGGAAAAATGCAATCAGCACGGATTAAAGATCACCCCTCAAAGAACGGCTATTTTTGAGGAGATGGTCAGGGCGAAAGACCACCCGTCAACGGACGACCTGTATCAGCGCATTGTACGCATTTTTCCCAATATCTCGTTCGATACGGTGTACCGAACCCTGCTCTCCTTTTCTCAGATGGGAATCGTTAATGTCGTGGAAGGATACGGCGAGAAAAAACGCTTTGACCCGAACATCGAAACACATCACCATTTCCGATGCATGAAATGTTACGAGATAATTGATTTCTCCAGCGAATCACTTGACTGCATTGAAATTCCACAGGAACTTCAGAATAGATTTAAAATAGTGAATAAGCGTGTCGTATTGGAAGGACTGTGCGATAAATGCAGCAAATAAAATTTTTTGTCTTTAAGTAGTAATTATTACTACTTAGTAATTAATACTATGTGCAATTTACAGCGGCTTAATCAAAGCCAAAGTCATCAGGAATGAAACAATTCAACAGCAAAAGGAGGCTTCAACATGGCAAAAGTAGCAATCAATATGGTAAAAAGCGCTGGCGTTGATCTGGACAAGTTATTAACGTTACTGATCAAAAACGCGTCCGCGGAACTAACAACCTACTATTATTACACAATCCTGCGAGCGAACCTGATTGGGTTACAGGGTGAAGGCGTCAAAGAAATTGCGGAAACAGCGAGGATAGAAGACAGGAATCATTTCGAAGCTTTGATGCCCCGCATATATGAGCTTGGCGGCAAATTGCCGAATTGCATGAAGGAATTCCATGATATGTCCGCATGCCCTCCGGCGAACCTGCCGAAAAATCCCGAAAACGCTATGGAAATCCTGAAAGTCCTTGTTGACGCAGAACGATGTGCCGTAAAGGGATACACAGAAATATGCAATATGACCGCAGGCAAGGACCACAGAACCTACGACCTCGCTCTGGCTATTCTAAACGAGGAAATCGAACACGAATCGTGGTTTTCGGAATTTCTGGGAGAAGGGCCGTCAGGGCATTTTCTGCGCAGAGGAGAAACATCCCCGTTTGTCTCAAAGTTCCTCAAATAAGTAAATAGTGCAGTACTGGTACCATAAAAGGCGGATCCTCTTTCTGAGAGGTTCCGCCTTTTTCGTTTAGTAACCTGTAATGAATTACGCGGCCTGATCGATAAAACTGCGGAAATTCAGGTTCCTGCGAGGAGCCGCCTCACGTGTTCCCCTTATAGACAATTCTTTGCCTCCAAGCAATAAATAATTGCCGGGCCGGGCAAATGAATCCGCAAGAGTGTCATTCCCTGACATAATATTCACTGTCTCCACACCCGGATGAACATTGGCGAATATTTTCAGTGCATCAAACACCGTCACGTTAGGAGACACAACAAGAGTTCCGACGTGCGAAGCTGTCTGCGATATATCGCGTTTATTGGTAAACAGTTTAATATTTAACCGGTTTACGTTCTGGTTCATTATCCTGTCTGCGAAAAACTGAACAAATCGTTCCTGGCTTCCAGCAAGTCCGAAATCAATAAACATTTCTTTACCGAAGATAAGATCAATTCTTGTTCTGAGCGTTTCACCGAGGCGTGCCTGTATTTCACAGCTGTCCAGTTGTTCGGAGAAGACCATAATGCGCGCTTCACGCCCAAACTGCTCATACCGTAGTTTCAAAGCGTCGATATACTGGGTGAGCATTTGTTTCTGGTTCTGATTGCCTCTGTTTTCATCAGCCACAAGGTCAAACGCGTCGAAATCAAGGACAATCATATCTTTACCATTCACAAATGAGAGAATATATCCCGTTTCTTCCAGAAGCCGAATTAACTGCAACGTGGCATTCAGGTTAAGAGACGCCTTTTTCGCCACATTATGAACCGCTCCAAAAATAACGGACGGTTCAGCCGCGCGCGGTATACTTCTTAACAACGGGTTACGGGATATTGCCTCGGCCGCAGGTTTGGGAATATTCCTGTCCTGCGAATATTCGGCAAGATACTCAACCAGCCTGTCGCCGTCAACATCAGGGTTAAATTGCTCAAAGAAAACAGATATATCACCCGTCACATAATCCTTGGGCAATGATGCCTGCGCCGGTACGGATTGTTCAGCCACGACTGTGCTCCCCTCAAGCCCGTTAATCTCTTCGGGTATAAACCGGTGTCTGTTCGGAACTATTTCCTGTTCAATAATATAATCCACAAGCCCCTGATCCGCGCCGGCAATGGTGGTGTTTGTCCGCGCAGAAGCAAGGAATGAGGTAAACAGCCTGCTTTTCTTGCCAAATACAACTTCGATTACGCTGTTATATATTTCACGCGGAAGAATCCCATCTTCTTCAGCTTTCTGTAATGCAGGTATCAGACCGTTCGGCTCACGCATCAATGAAGATGACGACTCCAACGCAAGCAACAGGTACATCAACCCGTTCATCGACTCGTTAAAGCGGTAGTTATGGTAATAGAACAACTCGTTCATAATATTGATGTATACTTCGAACTGCCGTTCCGTATACGATATTTGTATTGTTTCAGCTTCCTGCGTAAGCTGTTGCGCCCTGATATCCGCTATCATCTCATTCCGTATATTCCTCAACGCAGAAAATAATCCTTCACGAGTAAATGCCACGGAATCCAGCGACTCAAAATACCCTTTATCGGCCCGGGCGGCTATCGTATTTACAATCTGAAGCAAAGATTTCTCATTCTTAGCAATAGACTCCATTCTGTTTTTGAATTCCTGCTCAGATATATCGCCTCGCCTTAGCTGGTCACGCAAGTCAAATTTTTTCATACGGTTAATGGATATCAGTTGTGACAGTGTTAACCGGTTCTGCCCCCAGTCTGTTGACTCGATGATATCCGCAACATTCGCCTTCGCCTGCTCAACCGAAATCCCCCGGGTTAATGAGTTTACCGCCCGTACAGCGATATCAGACTCAAAAGGATTAAACCCTAACTGGCGCGCCATAAATGATCCGGCAGACTGCATGCGGTTCATAAACCCGCCGTCATCAGACGGCTTTTCCGGTGTCGGGACAATACCGTCCGGGGTCTCGCCGCCGGGTGCCGCGGGTGGCGCCGGCGGAGTGGATTGCGGTATCTGCCCGCCATCCGAATCAACGGCGTCATCACTTACGGTTTCGATCGTGTCGAGGAACAGTCTATCGAATTTGCTTCTGAATTCCAAATCGGAATCAGACTCATCCACAAGGTTTACTACGGATTCCAGCATCAGCCTGCGCTGTACAGCCGGATTCTTCGACAAAAGAGCAGTCCGCTCATTACTAAGATTCAAAATACGCTTGTACGGAGCGGTAATCAAATTATGCCACAGCTCAACAGAATGTTTTAGTATAAGCCCTGCCGTAGAACCAGCCATGTAGCCAACAACCATTTCAGCAAGAATAACAACTATCGGCATAAATGAAGCCGCAAGCCCGAATAGCCCTATATGCAGTAAGGGCAGCATTGTGGCGGTTAACGCGCCGAGCGTCTGTTCCGATGTTTTTGTTCCGATAATGAACAAGACTCCCGTTAAAGCGCCTACACCAATAAATCCCAGAGGAGACAATGAAAAACCGAACAGAATAAAAGCGGTCGTCAAGAGAATAGATGCCGCGATACCGCCAAGCAGGCGTTCCTTACCGCGAGAGGTAAAATAGTCGCGCAATTTTCCAATACGAGACTTGTATTCCATTTTTTCGCCTGTCTTTGACCGCGTTAAAAGATACAGATTCAGTTCCGCGGTGGTAAACGACTTGGAAAGACGCGAATAAATATGTTTTACTATACGCAGTCGCTGATCAACCGCGAATTTGGACAGGCTGTCAAGCATCGCCTGTTCCATCTCTTCCGCGCGGTCGCCATATGTCTGCTGGTAATACTGCCGTAACTTCGTCAGGTACGAATTTTCAAGCGTGGTCAGCACGAATTTTTCCCTGAACATATTGTTATATTCAGCCTCTGATTGAGCGCGCTCGCCAATAAGAGCAACCGTTTCTTTTATAATCTCCCGTTTCAATGCGGGATTGAATGAATCCTCCATTCCCAGAAACCGCATTTTCTCCACCAGCGAATTCTTGTTATATTGTTCCTGAGCCGCCCGCATAAACGCGATGGGAACTCGGTCTATCGCATTCAGGAGGTATTCCGCCGCTTTCTCTCCGCCAAACAGGTAGATATAAAACAAAGCGAGCGGAGCCAGCCCGATAAAACCAAACGCAGGCAGGAACGACGCTGTACCGATAACACCGAGAGCGCCAACTATCGGGCGAATAACATTTTTCAGCCTGTACCCTTTAAAAATGCCAATAGTATCCACGATAAAAAACAGCATCGGAATAGCCATTGCCCACCATCCCCACAGGGCGATGGATCCCGCAATCATAACGAAATTAAGCACGGATCCCAGTTTTGTGCGTATAATACGTTTCTGCAGTATTTTTTCAGGGATTGCCTTATTGAATCTGAACTTCCACAAGACCTCCCGCGCTTTACCCATACCGCGCGCCGGAGTGACAGTCGCCTGCTGAATATTCTTCAGCGCCGCCAACCGTACAGCCGGGTCAAGGTTGGCTATGTTGGCAATAATATCTTCTATGTCGGACTGCGAGTACCCGAGGCTCCTAAGTTCATTAATGACGTGTGTCTCATCTTCTGTTAGTTCAGCCGCTTCCTTCTGCTGTTCAGGTTCAGCTTCGGGGATATACTGTTCAGGATACGGAAGGTCATGGCCGAAAAGCCTGTTACCCTGCATGAATTCATCATACGCTTTTCGCCTTCCGGCAGTGTCCTTGCGCGCAACAACCTCAGCAATCGCCTGCTGTATCAGTTCATTAAGAACCTGACTGCTGTCTTTGCCTTCCACGTTCACTTTCTCCAACCCTTTGGCTATCGACACAGCCAGCCGGAAATCAACGCCTGCCAGCCCGTTAAAAACCGGCGTCGGAGCGGTAATCTGCAAATAACGTATTACCTGAAGCAACCGTCCATCCATCTCTTCATCAAGAGTTTTTATATACTGAACCTGCCGCATCGCCTGTGCGACACCCGGAGGGAACGCGCCAACACGTTTCGCAAGATGCCCGTATAAGCTGTACCCGAAAATAATGTAGTTCAACCATCCGGATCCGCGCCCTGCCCCTTCGTAGGATATTTCATCGCGTTTATTCGCCTTGGCGTTGAATACAGTGTCCATCACTTCACGCCAATCATCTCTCACTTCAGCATTCGTGCCGACAGTGAAGATCGGATGCGTGAAAAGCGAATCAATGCCATGCAGAACGCTGAACCCTTTACCTACCTGAGCCGCGGTTTTGTAACTGCTTTCGCCGAAAAGGCGCCGTTCATACTGTTCTTCAATATACTTTTTCAGATGTATTGATATAGCCGGCGTGTTCGGGTACAACGGCGGGTTGTATACGCCCATAATACCGAATTTGGTGTCTTCAGCCAGAGCAAACGCCGGATCGTCGGCTTCGGTATCCAGTATGTTGAACGCCGAAAGTCCGGCAAGCCACGGCGGTTCCGCGAACGTCATCATCGCGGACAGCAACGGAATAGGACGGGCGTCCTCAAGGTTCGCGCCACGGGTTGCTACCCTGAACCTGCCTTTGGTTGTACCGGGCATGAACGGTATACCGACCGCCACAGGCCACTGCGCTTCACTCCAGTACGAGCTCAGCATGTCCATGGCGTCTTCATAATTAAGCCCGAATATTTTACCCAGAACTTTAATATCGTTGCGCCCGGTCTCTGAACGGACATTCATATAACCGGATCGTTTCAATTCCTGACTGACATGATACAGCGCCTGAATGTCTTCAAGGGTGACGTCCTCGAACCTGTCCTCATATCCGGCTTGCGCTTCAAGCTGTCTGCGCTGAGCGATATACGCATTTATCGCTGTCATAAGCTCCTGCGGGTTTTCCGCCGCCGCTCTGCGGAGGTTGTCAAGAAGAAGACTGCCACGGCGGGCGAGTTCAGCGGATACTTCCTCAACTGCAGGTTCTATTTCTGTATGGTTATAACTGAATTCCTGAAACGATTCTTCAACGCCGGTATCATCAGGACGTGTCGAAGCGAGGTATTCCTCTTCCACAGTAGACGGTTCAATAGTAAACCCGTTTTCAAGAGCGGCCCTGACCAGCTCCGCCTGTTGCGCTGTTTCATCTTTCGCCTCATGAATCAGGGCGCTGTCAGTGCGAAAACCGTTTACTATTGACCTGACCGGAGAAATATCGTTCGGGCCGACATCCTCAATGCCGGCTGTCCTGTTAATCACCGCATCCATGCCGGCTTTGTATGCTTCCCATTTCTTCTGGTTCAAAACGGCGTACAGTCCTTTCATGGACACCGCGCCAAACGACTCATCGACCAGTATTTTCTTCAGCTCGCGCGTCTGGCGGAATATCCCGTAGTTCAACGAGTAATTATATATGCTGGCTATCAGTACAACAGGCAGGGACACCACATACGCGGCGGCAAGCACTGCCCCGGCAAAACCAGCAATACCAGCCACAGACAACACCAGCGGCATACTGAACGGCGCAAGAACCAGCCCGCTCAGCATGGCAAACAACGCTCCCGGCCCGACAAGAGCCAGAGCCGCCAGTCCCAGAGGCAAGCTGTTCTTGATGATGAACATAAGGGGTACGGTTATTAATTTATCAAAAAGATTAGACTCGGAAATCGTAATAAAACTGCGAATAGTATTGAGAAACGATTTTTTCTTCGCGTACGATGCTTTCAGCCCGGCAATCAATGGGTCGGCTTGAGCCTGTTTGCCGGCAAGCTTGCTGACCGGCTCCATAACTTTGCCGATTTCCTGTTCATTATCAACTCCGAATAATATCCGTATCCCATGTATCCATTTTCCCACACGCGCGGAGGCCGCTGATCGCATGCGTTCCGTTATTTCGTTATACGCTTCAAGTTCGTAGCCGTTGCCGGTCAGAGCATTGAATTTCGCAAGGGTATTAAGCCCTTCACGATGAATCACCTGAATTGCTTTCTCATTGACTGCCAGCCCGCTCAGTTGCGGTGATTCGAGAGCCTTTCTCAGCAACGGGCGCAAAGCGTCGGGAGTTGCAAGGAACGTTTGAGAATCACTCACCACGATAATGTGCCATTCAGCCGGGTTGGAGGACGGAGCATTGCCCCTGCCGTCATGTATTATGATCCGGTCTATCGGCGTGCCGTTTCTATTGGCGACATCAACCAGTTCCCGCATAAAAACAGCCGCCGGATTGGTTGAGTCAACATTGCGCAGGCGTTTAGCCATGGTTTTCATCTGAAATATAGCGAGCGGGCCTTTGGGCGATATCTTTGCCCACGAACGGGTACCCTGCAGTTCGTTTCGTTCCTGTCCGAGGCGCAGAATAGGCTCACGCCCCCTGTCGCCAAGTTGCGCTTCAAGAGCGCCGGAACGGTGCACGTTATCATCGTGCGAGCCGTGATAGGTCATCCCCGCAATATGATTATACGCCGCCATATAGTTCTGCGAGGTTCGATTGTATACGCCTATCCGATATGCTGTCCGCAGGTCAAAAGCACGCGGCTCGGTTTCCCCCTGAACATCAAAAGATATTTGCTCATCCGACATCCCCGGAATAGCCGCAAGATACCGTAATGCCTTCTGCTGATTTGAATTCTGAGGAAATACCGTTCCGATTTTGTGGAGATATTCCTGCACATTCATTAGCGCGGCGCCGTATTCCGTGAGCCCTTTTTCCCATGACGTGATAAACGAATTGTTCTGTTCACGTCTTTCACGCAGTCTGCTCAGCTCAACTGCAATGAGGAAATCAAGTATTGACCTATGCGTGTCGAGCAGGATATCCGCATTCGCGATAAACAATTCACGAGGCATATGGATATCCACATTACGGGCTATATCGTATAACATTGCCGCAAACGCTTCGCGCCCTTCAGGAGACTGCAGTTCGCTCTCATCAGGAAAACGCAGAGATACATCGCCTAACTTAAAGCGCGCGTTGTTTAGAATTCTTTCTATATCAGAAACTTCAGTACCAATGGCGCTATACACCTGCGCATTTGTATACATTTCATATTCAGAGGCCTTTTTCACCAGAGCAGGGCTATACGCCGCCTGCATTGCGGCGTTGATCGGATCCTGTAACCAACCGTACAGTGATACAGGCAGAACGCCGAGTACAGCGCCGACCGTCAGTGTCTTCCAGCGCGCAAGGAACCCCTTAAACCCTGCAAACGGCTCGAATCCCAATTTTGTGTTCAGGTTAACGGATACATATTGCCCTGTCGTTTCGTCAAATATGTTGACAAACAGCTTTTTGGCAACTTTCCACCAGCCTCTTCTGAATCGCTGTCCGCGTTGTTCGTTCTGTTCCTCAAATTCCTCTTTAGCCGTCTGAACTTCAGGTAAATGATCTTGATGAGCGTCCCTGAACTCGATGAATACCTTCTTTGTCCCGTCAGGCTGTGGCTCAACACGGCGTGAAAGGTATGTTTGTCCCTGAATGGCAAGCATAATCGCGTTAAGATTGGTCGCTTTCGTACCCGGTATTTTGCTCGGCCCTTTGCCGTGTTCTTCTTTCTGCTGATACTCAACGCGCACCGGTTCTCCGGTCGGTACGAACTCCAGTTTTCCATCTTTTTCTTTCACCACAATACCGCCCGGCGCGTAATTCAATCCGCCGAAATAGTTGCCGCGAACATAGAAAATGCCTTCCGTCGGTTCATATGTCCCCAGTGCGCCTCTGTCACCATCATCGAGCAGAGATACGTCAGGGAAATGGCCGCTGAACGTCACATTCTCACCCGGCCCATAGAATGGATTGAACTCGTCAGGGTATGCCCTGTAATACCCTGCCGCGAGCTGGACAAGCTGATCGAACTGGGCGGTGACATGATCCCTGAATGCCTGACGCTGTTCTTCGGACATCTCTGCCGGAAAATTAAACTCTATCGGAAAATTACCGGTAAAAATCTGGTGCAGAGCCTCTTCGTTCAGTTCCGGTAATTCAGCATTGTTCTCTATCAGGTAATTGACGTAATCCTCAAGATTATCCCATTGTTGAACGCCTTCAGGCGCCTGTTTGTTTTCCAGTTCACGGGCATCGTTAAATGCGAGGTCAATGACAATACGCCCGCCTAAAAGTTCCTCACGGATAACATGCAAATGCCCGACAAGCCATCGGGGCTGAACCATGAAAAGGAACGAATGTATATCCAGCTCGGACTTGGATACGATATGCGAGAAGACAGCGTGCTTGGCGATAGCTCCCCGCTCTGCTCCGCGCAGGGCGCGGGCGCCCATTGACGCCGCGTACTGCAAAGACTGAGTGACGTTCTGAATCATAATCCCCCAGAACCATTTATTAAAATGAGCCTTGGTCGGTAAAAAGAACGGTACATAAATAGCCGGCATATTGGCAAATATTCCGGGACTCAAGCGCAAATCATCGACAGCACTGCCGATATTAACACGAAGTGAGTTGCCTTCATCCTGAAATACAACATGTTTTGTTGTTTTGATCGTTTCCTCGACAACAAAACTGTTTATTATCTTTTGAGCCTCTGCCGCAGGCAGGTTCTCAAGTTCGCCCAAACCGTTATCACGTACCCAGCTACGCGCTTTTTCGAGTACCCGCTGGCTGAAATCTATGGAAAAATCCTTGCCAGCCGGAGTCTGGTTGCGCAACGGTGCGCGGAGTGTCCGGTATATCTTGCCGCCCAGCCCGACAATAAATGACGGCAGGTTCTGTACATCAGCAACATTAAACTTCAGCCCGGTCACAGCTGTTATTATCTTCTGCCCGAGTACAAGGAACGGCATTACAGGCAGGAATACAGCGTACAACGCTTTGGTGAACGCCCATTTAAATAATGAGAACGCTATAAATACCAGCAGTTTCGCCACGCCGAACGCCGCCATGCTCAGAACAGTAACATTATATAATGTGCGCGGCAGTATATACATTAGAGGAGCCCACACAAACCACGGCATGGTAATGGTACTCGCCAAGCCGCCCAGCAATCCGAACGCGGGAAGCGGAACAAACGGCAGAACAAAAATGCCTGCCGCCAGCGATAAACCGAGCCACACCCGTTTAAACTTCTTTGATGCCAGCGTATCATCAACGGATCCTCTGAACAGCCGGAAAAACAATCGTGACTGATATGTCCATTTTTCTATGCGGGTCATTCCCTCATAGCGTTCCTTTGCGAATAAATCCTTATAGCTTAAGACATCCTCATCAATAAATTTTCCTTTTTCCTTCATTGCGTCACCGACAACCGCAAAGGTATCAACACCCCATCTTTTCATCAGCCGTCCCGCTCTGGTAAACTGGCGTTTATTTCTGGCAAGATTCAGTTCGCGACGCCCGGAGAACGGGACTATTTCCGACACTGTAACACTATCGAGGGAAAGGTATTTCACAAGTTTTTTCAATAATCCGGTTCTCGCCTGTTCCGCCTGTCGGTCTTTTTCCTGTTCTTCCCTGATATCCTTTTTGTTCAACAATTTTTTGGCGCTGTCCAGTTTAAATAAGGTAAAGATCAGTCCGACAATGCCATAAATAATACGCGCAAAAAGTTTGGCGAATACGGCATCACGTTTCTGCATGCTGTCGAGTCCCTTATCGCTGTCACTGAGCAGGTCGCTCTTTTTCGCGAGATCGCCCTCGTCGTCAGCCACAGTATACTGCTGTTGCGGCCTGAACGATCCAAGGAGCTCGTCATCGGTAACAGTGTCATTCGCTTCTACCTGCACTCTTTGCAAAATAGACTGCGCGATAGTCAGTTCACGCTGGCGGCTGTTGAGCGCCTCGCGCTGGCGAATTAAAGAGAACTGCTGTGTTGTGAGGAACTGCCGGGCGCGAGCAAGATTCAACTCCGCACGAACCTTGTTTTCCTGCGCGTTCCGTACGTTTATTTCAAGATATTGCAACCAGCTTACCGCGTCACGGTACTCGTCTATCGATTTGCTGACCTGCTCGACTTTACTGCCGAGGACAACAAACTGTTCGCGTGACGCTATGTTGCGAAGCATTGTCAGGAAATGACGCCGCTGATTGTTATAGCGGTCCATTTCAAATCCTTTTGTATCGATAGTATACGACATAAAAATGTCGATCCTGCCGGGCTCTGTCGGATGCCATTTGATCGTATAGAGCCCGCCGCTCAATGCAATATCAAGGCTCAGATACGACCGGGTCACACTGCCGAGCGATAAGTCACTGTAATTAAATGATATCGGTTCGCCGTACACACTGTACCGCTGTTTCAGGTCTACCGGAGGCAGAGCCATTTTTTTCAGCGTATCAAGCAATGCTTTGTTCTGCGGTCCGAGGTGAGCGGTATTAAGCGTTACGCGGAACTGATTCTCGTCCGCATGAGACGCCACGTAGGCGCTGTAATCATTGCCTGTCAACAGTTCAAACATCTCTGAGAATTCTTTGAGAGAATCCCTGCGGGCCTTGGTTACTTTGTCTTTCGCTGTGGTAAGAGCTGTTTCAGCGCTGGTGAGGTCAGCAGACGCCTGGGTAATACCCGCTTCAGCCTGTTCTACCGCCCATTTGGCGACTTCAAAAGACGACGTTGACTGTTTCAGCAAAGCTTCGGCAATGGCGACATTCTCTTCCGCGTTTTTCACTGCTGTCTTCATAGTGATCTTTTCTGCGGCAGGATCAGCGAGAAACGTTTTTCCTGCCGGAACGACAGGTATCTCAGAATGCGCTTTCTGCAGTGCCGCCCGCAGTGAATCCAGCGCCGCGACACGGATACGAGCTGTTCCCGCCGGTTCCTCCAGAGCGTCAATAAGCGCATCGAGTTCTTCCATAGCTTCAACGAATGTTCCTTTTATCGTATAACTGCCTTTCGGTATATCCTTCCATTTTCCATCAACAAAAATACGGGTATTCTGAGGGATAGTGACCGTGATTGGTGAAATCGGGGCTCGTTTTTTGATTTCCAGTGTCAATCCCTGAGATATAATAGAGATATCGTCAGCATTCTCTTTAGTCTGGGTAATCCAGTCTTCAAGAAGCAGTGTACTCATTCTGAAATCGGCAATGCCCTGATATACCGGAGCAGTACTGCCCATTACTCCTGTGCCTGTCAGGTTGATTGCCTGCTTTCCCGCCGGCTTAACAGATACCGCATAACCGGTAACCCTGCCAATATCCGTACGCTGGGTAATTGAAGTGGTGACAGTAGTAACCACCTTACCCTTAGACACGATTTGAAATTCAAACGTCAGTGTGGGCGCTTTATCTTCCGCTGTTTTTTGCAGGCGGACGAAATAATCCTGAAATTCTTTGTTCAGGGCGCTCAATTCAGAGCTTATTGCCTGTGCCTGCTGATAGGTTTTCGCCTGTCGCAGTCTGCCTGCTAAGTCCTGCAGTCTTTGTGTGAATCCCGCCGCGTCAAACTGCGACACGGATACAGAGGTCAATTTCACTGTCGATCCATCAGGAACAGAAACAACCTGACGGAACTGAGCGTCCTTCATAATTTCCTGCGCCAGCGTACTATATGCCGTACCCGCATCATCCTGGCGGGTAATGACGCCGGACGCCTGATCTATCTGTTTCGACATCAGGCGAATCTGCGTCTGTAACTGCCTGCTGAATACCGGCAGTGTATTTTCCATATCCTGCAGAACTTCATCTGTCGTTAAAGGATATGCATATCCTTTTGTTAAAGAACGCATATCAGACATCAAAGCGTTACGCCCCGCCGCAAGTTTATCGTATGTATCAACAAATGCTGCTGATCCACCCCGCTCATCAGCAATAAATTTCGCCGCTGTATCCATAACTGTCTGCCATTGAGAAGGATCAATCCTTCCTCCAAGATCGCGCGCCGCGCCTTGCAACTGGGAGAGCCGCTGTTGAGTTGCTTTTACCCGGTCAGTGATTTGCGGTATATACCATGCGTAAAAAGCAAGCTGGGACTCAGCCTGATATATTTTTTCTTTCAAATCACGTATTTCAGTAAGAATGATTTGACGCCGCGCGGCAACTGGTTCCTTGTAATACTGGTCATTCAGTTCTGCAACACGTTTCCGGTTCTGTTCCATTTCCCGTGTGATCATTTGTTTGGCGATCAATGCCTGCTGGGCATCGGTAACTTCAGTCCGTAATATATCTCCATAAACACCATACACTTTATTAATAAATTCTATCGCTTTTGGAGCGGGCAATGCCCGTATGGCGTCCTGATATTTCTGCCATGAATCATTTCGGAAGGTGTTCAAGTCGGCAACGTATTCGGTATGGGTTTTCTGAACAGCTTCAAGTTTGGCAAGCAGAGCTTTGGCATCAGTGACAGCCTGCTGGCGCACTTTGACCTGCTGTTGCGCTGTTGTCAGTTCAGCTTCACGTACGGAGATATAATCCAGATACTGGGCATAATCACTGCGATGTTTTTTGATTCTATCGATCACCCTGTCTTTGTCGGCACGAGGCAATGACGATGCTTCCACACGACTGATCATAGTATTGAAGTCCGTGATAATCTCAAAATCACGGTTCACGCCGATAAGCTGAAAATAATACGCCGCGGCGCGCTGGTATGCAGTCTGCGCCTGCCTGATCTGGTCATCCGTAGCGGTTCCGAGAGCGTTGACGTTGCGCGAAATCTCATCCGCTTTAATGCGCTCTTCCATAACACCCAACGCAAACAAACGCATACGGCTGCGGTTATGGTTCATTTCCATATACCTGATGGTTTCGTCGATATTCTGCCCGACGTAGGTACCGTAATATTCATATTGTTTACCATGCTGGGCGGCATAGGATTTAATAATACTGTTCATCTCGCTCCACGATAACGACTGACCTTTGTACTTCTTCAGATGAGCTATCAGGTTGGGGAGAATATCACGGTCATTGGTATAGAACTGCCGTAATTTGGCAATAGATTCCAGAGCGAAATCGTTTTTCAGGTTCATCTCATCAAGAACCACAACAGTCATAGCCAGCGCTTTTTCCTTGATTTGCGAGTCGCTAGTCACGATCCTGTGTACAGATTGTTTAACCCGTTCGATTTCCGCCTTGTCCTGCCCTTTCATGAACGTTTCTATATGTCCGTCAACCTCAGCCATTGAAGAGCTCCCGGCGATACGCTGGAAAAGCTGCTGCATACTCTGTGTCGTGACAGGCATGCTGGTAAGGAATGTTTTCTGGTCACCCATCAGGAATCGCGCAATGATGTTATGGCTCAGGTCTCCGACCGCTTTTTCTACAATAACCATTGTCTCGATGATATGCGCGGGATCCTCAGGCTGAACAGCGGTTAGCTCGGTCGCAAATGCAGTATACATATCAGCGCGTTTTACTGTTCGGGCATATTTCAGGTCGTGCTGAAGTATACCGATATTTTCCTGCGCGATTTTAGCGGCGAGCTCCGCTGTCGGTATATCCGCGCTTCGCACCCGATGCAGTTCCTGATTCAGGAAAAACAACTGGCTGAAACCTGTTGAATAATTCAGTTCCGCGCCCTGAATATCAGTGAGGCGCTGAAACACATCCTTTTCGGAAAAAACACCCTCGATAATAAACGGCTCAACCTTCGCCACACGGCGTATCTGCTGGGGCATGGTTTTGTTCATTACCGGATCAATGACCACTTCACGAACCAGCGGCCCCATATTCTCGCCGCCGGGCCCGAGCAAAAAGACAGGTTCGCCAAGCATATTGGCAAGATCAAGTATGGATAACCGGTATCCCAGTTCCTGAGTAGACAGGTCTCCGAGGTCGCGTTTTACCGACGTAACAACCTGTACCGCATCAATATAAAGACGATCAAAATCCGATGGCTGAGCCCGTTGTATCCTGTTAACGACATCGGTGATCTGTATTTTTCGTTGTGCAAGGCTTACAGTACCTTCCAACGCCAGCTCCTGAGTCAGGTTCTTTGACTGAATAGCAGTAACCAATGTTGACAGCTCGTTCAGCACAGCCGTAATATCAGTCATAAATGCCTGTTGCCGTGTTTGAATCTGAGCGGCATAATCTTTCTGGAGCAATTCTCCGCTATCGACTTTTATACGCCCTTCAGTGAGAAACCGGCTATATGAATCAGCTATTTTCTGAGTACGGGTAAGCAGGCTGTCCATCTGCATTTTGTCCACAGCAAGTACATCCACCGGTATCGGGAATGTGGCGGTAGTGGTGTGGGACTGACCCGGATGTATAGTCACATGTTCTTCAGAAGGAATGGATATTTCACCTACCAGCGGATGCTGGAACGCTATTTCCGGCTGATACCGCAACAGGCTCGTTCCCGTATTGCTCACACTAAACGACACATTCGCCCGCACGAAATCGGAAATAACTCCCACAGTCTGGTTTTTCGAGTTGGTGCCGAATATCAGCAGTTTATTGCCAAGCACAACTGACCGCATCGGATTATTCTTATGAAATGTACGGCGGGTGATCTGCCCGTCAGTCCCTGTGACCACCAGCTCGAAAATATCCTCAAGCAATGTTTTGTTAAAAAGCACCGTGTAGCCGTCTACCGTAACCGGTGTACTTAATTGTATAGGTACGATCTGCGACTGGTGGCTGTCAATAAACTGGTCGTCGCTGGTAATTTTTACATCGGAAACGGTTATTTTCGGCAATCCTTTCTGAATAAAGCCAAATACCCGCGCTTTATGAGGAATGCCGATAGACAAAACTTCCCTGCCGTCGCGGTACTGGCCAATAGTGACTTCCTCGCCGCCAACTTCCACAGCCCATTCATTAAAAATTGTTTTGCTGACGTTGACAAATATTTTTGAGGGGCCCAATCCATACGAGACACCTTTGCGAAGGTCATCCAGCGCCATTATGACCGGTTTACCCGCTTCATCATAGAACCTGACAGCAGGCCTGTTGTCAGGTCCGTACCGTTCTATCAGCTGAAAATCAACGCCTGCGACAGTAACCGTTCGCTCACCTATATCGCGTTGCTGGGCATACGTCGTAAAATCAAACTGCCCGACCTTAACTGACGTTCCCGACGGCGCAAGGGGCATACTGTGAATGTACGATGGGAGCCGCTCGTAATAATCGGGAACAAAACTGACGTCGTACCGCCACTGCCCGGGTTCAAGATTCTCAATAGGTATATTGACAATCCGCTTCTCGCCTTTCTTTAACAGTACCGGGAACGACACCGTTTTTCGTTCACCGGTGTATGTATTGCTCAGTTCTACAACCGCGTTAAAATGTCCGACATCAGCATTCCCTACATGCTCAACATTAACGGACACATACGGAGTTCCATCCGCCGGCTGGTATATATTCGCCGGAGTGACCATTTTCACATCCGAGGCGACTTCGCCAAGCTGAACCAGCGGCAGACGCTTGATGCTGGCGAAATTAAACAATAATTTCTCGATTCTCGACAGGTTGGGATACCCTGTTTTAATGAAATCTTTCAGGTCGTCCTCAGTAACAATCTGAGCAAGCCCCTGAAGATCAGCCGGAGACGGATTACCTAGTTGCGACAGAACCGTTTTCACCTCATCTATGGTAGTTCCGGTCAAAAGCAGGCGATCTGCGCCGGAACGAAGGTTCTTCAGCAAATCAGCCCGTGAGCCAAGCGCGCTTGTCGGTCCCGCTGAGGATTGATACACCGTAGGCTGGTACAAAACCGGTTCAGCGAACCCCTCGTTCTTCACAAGTGTCGATATCTCTTTGTACAGCAATCCGTTGGGATCAAGGTCAAGATTAATAACCACACCGGAATACGGTATTTTCAAGCCGAACATGGTATTCAAATCACGTTTCAGCACAAGATACGGAGACGTATCGTCCAGCCACGTCTTATTTCCGATCATCATGTGCACTTTTATGCCAGAACGGCCCAGTGCGTTTACGAATTCAGAGACTGATGTCTGAGCGCCTTGACGATCCTTGCTGGTATTGATCAGTTCAGCGATTTTCGAGCCGTCAAGAACCAGCGACGATACACCGGAACTGGACAGCAACCCGGCAAGCGTTTCTCCGCGTTCACGTGAAAAATCAGTTATAGTGAAGTCCTGAATTGCGATCTGTGTTGTGACCGTGCTGGCGTAAATTCCCGCTTCATTCACTTTGAGCCCTGTGTCTTTGGATGTCGCATCAAGATAGAATTGCGGAAACGAATCGGCATGTCCGCGTATCCATTCCGCAAGAAGGTTCCAGCGATGCCCGAAACTGCCAGCCATATCAACCACTTTTGTGGCTGAACTGAACTTTTTGCCGTTAAAAAGAACAAGGCTGAACCCGCTGAATCCCTGGCGAGTAACTTCCACATTAAATGACACAGACGTGCTCTCGCCCGGTTTCAGGGTGAACTCATCGGATGACGCCTCAGTCACCACGCCGCCGCTTCCCGGATGATGCGTCAGGAACCCGATATAGGCAGGGAATATGTCTTTTGTATCTGTAGACGCTGAAACAGTTGCCTTTACTTCAAGCCGGGCAATATTGCTCTGCTGGCTTACCACAATGGGCACAGGATTATTGACAATATCAGTCCACCGTTTAACGATTTTACCATTTGCGTCCCGCCCGATGATTTCCACGCCGGTAATCGAACCGATATCAGTATACTGTTCACCCCATATAATGTTCAGCAACGATACCAGCGACCCGATTTCAGCGCCGAGCGGAGGCGAATCGGAAAGAATAGTCGGCCTGTCACGGTGGATTGTTTCCACAACAGAGCGGATCATATGGTCAATATTTCCCGCGCCGGATATACCGCGCGCCAGCGCTTCAAGACGCGCGTTCAGGGTCTGGACAACTTCATGTCCCTGCGTCGGGTCGGTCTGCCCTTTATGCAAAAGTTCCGGTTTCGCGCCCGCGACCAGCATATTATATAGATTGCTGACAAGATATATCGCGCCGTCAGGAGCTCGATAAAAGCTGTCTTTTATACGCGCCTGCATATCACGCCCCGTACCGTTACGAAGGAGATGCAGGAGATCCTCTCCCGTATCCTGATTAACGACAAACCCGGCAAAATTCCGCCCGAACTGAACGTCAGAACGTAACGCCAGTGTCACCTCCTGCAGAACGGATTTCATATCCTGCTCGCGGAACAGAAACGTCTTCTTCGGATCCTTCTGCATCCCGCCCTCAATATAAATACGGAACGTCTTGTCGGGATTCATCGCCCTGACTTGTTTAAGTATTTCCTCGGACGTAGTCGCGCGAATAACCAGAACATCAGAATTCGTAGGCAGTTGCGGTACCCCTTCAGTGAGTACACTGCTCGACTGGTAGGACATAACCGGAATGCGTTCGCCGGCGTAATAGTTTATCTTTTCTGTAAGCGTTTTGATTATCTGAACATGAGCGGTTGAAAATTTCGCGCGCAGTTCAGCGCTACCGCTTATCCATTGCGGCAGATTGTCCGGCTGGACATCAAGGATATATCCGTCAAAATCCAACTGTTTTTTGCCAAGTTCATCAATATATAACGACGCAGTACTTGCGCCAGACTGCGTTACCCAATCTGGATGCCCCTGTATGGCGTATACCTTTATGCCTTCACGCCGCGCGGCTTCAATAAGCTGGTAATAATACTGGCGCGAATCCATACCCTGAACTGTACTGCTGAGAACAAGCGGTTCAGTGTTCACGTACAACGCACTGACGCCTTTAGCGCGTAACGCCTGAAACATAATCGGAAAATCTTTTGGCGTAATATTCGGCGTCCATGGATTCTGATGCAGTGACGCCACATCTGTTTGTTCCGTGATACGCACCGTCCCGTCAGGATTCGCCATGATTTTAAACTGCACTCCGTCCGGCGCGTAGAAACTGGTACCAAGAACCGACTGGACGCTCGCCTGCAGTAATGGCGACTGTTGTGTAATCATCAGGCTCTTTCGGTCAGCGCCTATGCGGGCGTTTAATGTAACGTTCTTCGGCAACGATGCCAGTTCAGGATAATCGGAAAGAGACAATACGAACGGTGCGCCCTTATCACTGTAAATCCCTTTGGTCGTTCCTGAAAAATCGCCGTACCTGTCATATTCAGTACCTGACAGTGTAGAACGAATCGTTATATTGTTCCCTGAAATACTGACAGTAAAACGGTCTCCCGCACTCACGGGCGCTAACTGCCGGATTTTCTGCAGAGGAACAGCTGTGTCGTTCAGTACAACCAGCTCGCCGTTAACGATACTCGCAGTATATTCCTTCCCCTGTACCGGAGTGAACCCCTGCAGTGCCGATCTGTTAACCGTCCATGCCGACGGGGTGTAAAACGAGCCTTTCCAACTGTCAATATCATCCACGCCGAAACTGACTAAATCCGTGGCGTTTTGCAAAAAGCGGAGAACAGAACGGAAATCATCGCGCATAACCGTTCCGACTGACGGCGTTTCCGCACTGCCTATAGCGCTGGTGCCATATTTTGTGGGCGGGTGCACGACTTGGCCTGTTTTGGCGTCGATAACAAAGGTACTCAGCCCTGATACCACCGGAGGCACAAGTCCCTGCGGCGTCAACTGCGGCGTCACTACCGGCGCAGTCTGAGGTGTGCCTGTCGCATCGGAAAAGAGTCCCTGCCGCAATCCCATCTGCTGGCGAATTTCCTGCATAGGATCAGTTACCAGCGGCTGTGTTCCGTCGGTCTTTACCAAGACATTGCGCGTACCCTGCAGTGATGATTCCGTCGCGCCGAGAAATGTCCACATCAACCGAGGGTTAGCCCATATCCCAAGTATCGTCCTATATGTATCGGTAGCGATTATCGATTCCAGCGTGGTCTGCACTTCCGAAATGTTGCGTGTCGAATACGCGAGCCCTTTGTCCTGACTATTCAGTTTGTGGTATTTGACTATATTATCCAGCAGGAACCGCGCTTCCCGCATAAGCTGGGCGCGTTCCTGCGCATTATTCGAGAGAGCAGCTGTCTGAAACAAAAGATGAACATACCCCAGCGTCGCTTCAAACTGAACAGACATAACCGACGGGTCATCCCAGTTCATTTCCTGTATGAACTCATCGCCGAATACGCCATCAAAGAATTTAACGCCTATAACCGATTTCGGGCGGGGCGTGGAGGTACGTTCATTGATAAGCGACTGATTCATAACCACAGCCTGAGCCGGAGCGGGCTGTTTCATATTCGATATATCCTGCTCCACCACGAAATTATTGCGTACATGAGTAATCAGCCTGCGCGCTAATTCCATTCTCCGTTCAAGAGGAACATGTTCCATGGTAAGCACCATACTGCCTGCCCATGTAAGGTCGTCAATCGCGATACCTTTGCCGAATGTCCCATCCGGATTGATATTCGGCCTGAAATAGGCGCCCTGTGTATCGCCCTGATCAACCAGCAATGTTTTGAGCGTCTGATTATCGAGAAGAATACGGCGTTCCTTGAATACCGGATTGCCTGTCACACGATACGCTAAATTCAGAAGGTCATGCATATCAGCAAGATGCTCGAATACAACGAATTCGTTCTGTGTTTCAACGGTTACTCCTCCGCGCCGTTCTGTTTTGGTACCCGCGCGAAACAAGCCGTAACGAGGATCATTTTGATCCATAACCTGCTGTGAAAGAATAAACTGCATCGCTTTATTCAGAACAGCTCCCTTATTTCCGGTCAGCACTGACCTGTCACCGGTTATATCCACGTAGGCAAAAATAGATTTCAGCGCCCATGATGTGTTGCCAAGAGGAGCAAGCGGCGACTCGAACAGGTCGTCTGTGGTGTTATATCCGAAACGAATAACGCCCTGTAAGCCTGAGGCGCTTTCGTATTCCATGATTTTAAACAATGCCTCAACTTTACGGCGGGCTGTGCCGTAGTCGCCTTCCACAAGGTCGGCATAAATGCTGATCGCCTGGTCGTAGGGCACCACACGCCCGTAACGAACCAGTGATTTATGATCCTGATGATCTGTCGGGCCGGAATAGCTTTTGATAAATCCGTCAAACTTGTTCAGTTTCTCGTCTTTGGTTGCGTTAGCCCCGCGACGGTCGATCATCTGGTTTAAGCTGAACAACCGAAGGTCATTGAGAAGAGCTTTTAATTCCGCGTCGCTGAGCGTCGCCCGGAGGCCCTGTTCCAGTTCGGCAGGCAACTGAACATCAGGCTGGCCCGTTACTGCAACGGTTTTAAATTGAGCCGAATCACTGCCTGATGTTATTATCCTGCTCGCAGGTAATGATATAAGTTCCTGTATACGTTTATTGACCTGCTCGATTTTCGTCCGTAATTCAACCGCCTGTGTGGAACTGTCATCGCCTTTCTGATTGAGCTGTAATAACTGAAGCTCAAAACTCTGACGGGCCTGTTCCAGCAAGGCAATATTCGAAATGCGAGTCGCTTCATCAATAACAAGATTCGGATCCAACGGCTTATAAAAATCAAGAACGTTCGCGTACGGAAGCTGGTCAACCGTTGTCGGTGTATCTACGCCCGGAACAGGCTGAGGTTGGTCGGACTGGTTATTACCGCATCCGCTGAATGTACCAAGCACCACTGAAGCGAGCAGAACATAGCTTACGACCGAAGTAACTGCTTTTTTCATGCCGTCCGATTCAGTTCTCGCCGTTTCCAGCTCAACGCGTTCAGCCTTTTTAATTGCATCGCGCCGTTGGCTCGCCATGTTACGAAGTATATCCAGAGCACCCTGATCGTTGTCTGTGCCGAGCAGAGGGTTCAGATGTTCTGAAGGGAGCAGCGGGAATATGGTATCTGTTTCCTTATCCGCTTTAACCAGCGCCACTGTCCTGCCGTTTTTCGACAGAAAATAAACGCTCGTATCTTCTGGGGAAATACTTCCGATCCAATGTTCAATATCGGATAACGCTTCAAGCCCTATAAGACTGCCCAGCTCATTTCGAACCGGACGAAAGCCGATATCACGTAGGATACCCGCATCGCTCGTGAGCGGAAACACTGTTTCCCGCGCCCTGCTGTCATCGCCAATAAAGACAGACGCTACTCGTTTGCCTGTAAACAAATTCACATCAGACGCGCTGTTTTTCCTGTCAGTCACCTGAACGGGAACTCCGTTCCTGAACACGGTGATTGTCTGAGAACCGTTCATATTTACTACCGGACGCCCGTAATTGTCATATGAAATATCAAATGGCATAATGACCTGTCCGGAAAAACTCTCGGTGATCTCACCGGCAGTCATCTGAACCGGTATGAGAAAACGTTCCGGTGTATTTTCGCCCTCATTTACACTCGATAACACAAGGTTTGTCAGTAATCTGGGACGGTTCCTGTACGCGTCAAACAACTGGCGGGCAAGCAATGCAGACGCGTAATCGATCGTTTTTTCATCCTGAGCGAGATACATCAGCATATCAAAGAAATTCGGGCTGAGAAATACCGTGTTCGGCGGCGGGTTCTTGTCAGGGCGGTTACCGACAACGATAGAAAAAGAATTTTTCACTTCTTCGGCAAAACCTTCGTTCACAGTACGCTGTAAATCCTCAAACGCGCCTTTCAGTATACGGGTGATTTTATGGTTACGCCCGATAGACGGCGCCAGAGGTGCCGTTACCCGCGCACTGCGGTGAATAAGAACAGCGTCTTCAGCCCGGTCAGCGTCAGACTGTTCTTTGCGCTCCCTGATTTCCTCAATGTCACGCCGTACAGCAAAAATAAGGTTGTTGCGCAAGACCGGAGAAATAAGAGTCAGGCTTCCGATGATTTTTTCCACTTCGGAAAGTATCGATTCCGCAAGGTCAAGGTTAGGTGATTCATGTACAAAAAAAGCGGCCTGCTCAACATATGTCTGGAGCAGTTGGAACAACCTGAGCTGGTTATTCTGCATTTCCCTGAACAACACCGGATGCATCGCCACAGGAACGGTTAGCCCGAAGTCCTGCGTGCCCAGCATAACGTTCTGAGCAGTAAATCCCTCGCCGAGCGCTGTTTTCTCAGACTCGGAAAACCGCACGTCAGTCTTAAATCGCAGTAACTGTTCCAGAGCCGGTATTCCCGCCGCTTCAAGACGCGCGAGTCGTTGAGTTATACCGTCAGCACGCGAGCGAAACGCGGCATAAAACGCTGATTTATGATCCTCGGGAAACGATTCCGACGGCTCAAGTATATTGCTCGCGCCGATATAAATATTACCGCGAGTCGATACAATACCCACTTCATTATACACATTTTGTTCTATCTCATCCGCGTATTCACCCGGAAGCAGTCTTTCACCTTCCGGTTTCAGCCGTACCGTTATTTCCGTCACACCCGGTTGCGGCTGTATGTTGCCAACCACAAATGACGGATACGCCAGAATCCCGGCAGGCACAAGCGGTTCAGGAACCTGCATTAAAAATTCGCCGAACAGGCGGTCGAAGCCGTTAAACAATTCATAAGCCGCAAAATATTCACCTGATTCAATAATAGATTCCAGAACCTGAACGTCATCCTCGAAAACATACATATCTTCCGAACGCAGTACCGCAAAGGAAACAGTAGGCGCAAACTGTTTTATTTCGGAAGACAACGCTTTGAGCTGATCAAGTGCAGCGGTTCTATCGCCGCTGTTCCACAGATTGCGTATAGCAGTGTATCTATCAAGCAATTTCTGTAACTGAGCCGCAACCGGATATGCCTCAGCGTCAAGATCCAGAGGCTGGCGAAGCGTATCAAGGTAGGCAAGCACCGAATCCGTATTTTCAGCGATAAATGCCCTGCTGACATCCAGTTTAAAGATACCGGCATATTCTTCATTAAAACGGTCAACCAGCGTGTTTGTCATGGAAATCTTGAGATTTTCAACCGCATTCCTTAGAGTTTCCAGCGCACGTATTTCCGGCAATGTTTGCGCCAGGTCAGGATCTTCCACCTGTTCGCGTGACTGGATAGCGGCGTTAATCAAAGCGAGCATACGGTTTGATTCATCGCGCACAAAAAGTTCATCATCAGACAATTCAACCGGCCTGCGCGTGATATTCCATACAAATTCCAGCGCCTCAACACTAAGAGACTCATCTGCAAAAGCGGATACCGGCTCAACAGACTGGTAATATTTGGTAAGCTGGGCCTTTTGCGTTTCGCTCAGATCATCCGCGTATTTCGCCACAACCGCCCTGAAAACAGCATGTTTCTGCTGAGGGCTTAGGGTATCCCAAAGACGCGAGCTCATGACATCATTCAGTTCAAGCACAACATCAACACCAATAGCACCCTGTGAGGTTCCGGCATAGGCTTTGTAAAGCTCCATGACTCTCGTGTTGACCGCCACAGGAACCGTTTCGTCATATATACCGGAGACCATTCCTATCCATTTCAACGGCAACGTATTATTTATCAAAAGTAATGACGCAAGCCCCTTCTGTTCCGCCGGGTGCAGGCTGTTCCAAACGCCAGGATTCTCAGCGGATATCAAAGACGCGATACCGTCGTACACACCTTTAATAGTGACAGCCTCATCTCTTTGCTGAGCATATAATTGTAACGACTCGACGCCCGTTTCGCGCTGAGGGCTTATTACGGATAACAGTTGCGCACGCACGTCTGAATCTATGGTCACATCCTCCAGCCTTCTTACACGTGCTAGCTCAAGTACCGTGTTCACCCTCTCGCCTGTCGTATACGGCTGAACCACAGGAGGGAACTGGACAAACTGCCCGTCTGTCCCGCGTACCATCAGCCCGATGCCTTTGCCCGGCACATAATATCCCTGTAATGAAGACGATACGTTATAAAACAACGATTGAAACGCGTTAAAATCTTTTTCTGTCAACGATACTGACTGCTTATTCGGGAATGTAACAACGTACACGGGCTGTCCATCCTGCCCGACTGCCATTTCAACACTTTTCAGCGACATTTCAAGCTGTGCGGCATAATTAGCAATGACATCCTGAAGACGTGAGAGCAACGCGACATAAGAAGCGTCATTCGATTGCGGGTCAAAGCCATTGAACAGCTCGGCAATGTAATTGTTCAGATCCTGTGTGCCGAATAGGCGCGCAACCGCATATTGATACTTTGATTCCACCGACACAGTAGTGTCTGCAAGAAATTCAGGAAGGTTAAAAGTTCCGGTAATTGGAGCGGCATACACCACGGCAGGGTCAAGCTTAGACTCATAGGCGATCATATCGCGCATACCTTGAAAATCCGTTCCAAGCACGCTGTTCGCTACGGCTTGCGCTGTGCTGAAGTCCTGTCCGCTCTGGTACGCGATTTGTCCGGCATGCGCTATTGCCGCCGCCATAATTTTTACCGCGACATCAGGTTGAGACTCAATCAGTGACATGGCGTACTCATATACGCTTTTTTCGATAAGAAGCGTCATGGTGGATCGAAACTGGCTTTGAAGCTGGGTTTGAAAAGATGCTGTCGCCGGATGAAACGCCAGAGACGATACCGCTATACGCATTTCCGACGAAACGCGTTGTGCAAGCGAAGCGTCTATCGTTGACAAATAATACAGGCTGTTTTCCATAAGATGTTTAATGCGGGCGTTACCTTGAATATTCTGTGCAGGAGCAAACTCAGCGGCTGTATCCGCTCCATGCAGGAGGAACTGCGGAGCAAGGGTACTCCCCTTAATCGATATCATCGGCTGTTCAGCCGGCTGAGCCATACTGCGCATCAGGTAGGTTCTTTCAATCTGTCTGAGGGATACCACTACCTCAGCAAGGGTTGAGGAAGAAACAACCGGCAAGGCGGCCTTTTCCGCCTCAATCTGATCATATATCGCGAAATCCAATGCTTTTCTGTACAATGCGGCTTTTGCTTTATCAGAATCCAACGTCAGCAAAAGCGGATCAATAATCTGCTCAAACAAAGTACCATTTTCAACTTCTTCTATTAAGCCGGGAATATTTCTGTTCCCCACTGTATGTCCGACAAACGCGCGCTGGAGGTATTGCAGGTACAACGCGGTGACTCGCTGTTTTGATGTCTGCGCGTCAACAGCCTGCGCAGACCTTTGTATATCTTCCTGAGCAACGGAAATCTGTTCTTTAAGCTGTCGAATACGTTCCTGCACCTTTTGACGATCGGCGGATGCCTGATTGTACAGTTCAGTTCTTTGATGATCGAAATATGTGCCCGTATACCCTCCGACAACAGTCTGTTCGAACTTGCCGGAAACGGTATTGTAACCGGATATATCCTGCGACGCGGTTTGTTCGAGAAATGCTGTATTGGCTATCGTGCGGAGCTGATACCGCAAAGACTCTATTTCAAGACGTGCATCCTGCGGCCCGCGGGTGCGTTCCAGTTCCTTTATAGTCATTATTGCGGCTATGGATTGCGCTAAAACAGGCTGTCCGTTCATTGACGCAAGGCGTTCGTATATCTTCTTTTTCAGGTTTTCAGAAAGAGCGACACGCCCGTCCTGAACATTAAACAAACTCCGTACGACAGAATCAGGCGTTCCTTCAGGCAATGCTTCATACAGGGATCGGGCAAACGGAGGCGAAATAATGTACTCATAGCGTAATGAAAACGCTTTTTCAGGAGAATTTAGTAAATTTTGAGCTAACGATACTCCCTGAGGCACATCATATAAACCCATCCACTGGGCAAGCTGGGTTTCCACGGCACGCATGTCAGGCTGTATCAGCAATCCATCCACCAGATAATTGAGCATCCGTGACGCAAGGTAGGCGGATATCGAATCTTCCACAGTTGGCAATCCGGTTCGAAGTACTTGCCGGGCTTCCTGTTCCTGCCTGTCGATTTTATCGAGCGCTTCCCTAAAAATCTGCGCGCGTTGGGTATCCATTGTTTCCAGAGTTTCAAGTTCTTCCCGCATGGCAAGCAATGCATCCTGCTTCTGGCTCAATTCCTGACGCAATCTCCCGGTATTGGAGCCAAGGACGCTGATACGGGCATTAATGCCGTCAAGGCTCATATTTAATGCCCTGAGCACCGCGTTTTTCGCGTCAACTTTCGACGCCGCAAAAGCCTCGGTGTTAATATCAACAGGGGTTGACAGGAGTTGCTCATTGTTCAGGAATTCTTCCCATGAAGATTTCAGTAACTGGTGATAAAGATACTGCCGGGCATCTGCGGCAATCCCGGCATCCACAGAATTGATTCTGGTTATGACAAACCCGCCCGCGTCAGCGAACTCTGATTCAGTGTTCGCCAGCCCGGCGGGAAAGACGAACGCTGATTTTTCCGTATCAAACGGCACAACCTTGATCGTATATAACGAATGAGACTCTTCCGAATACGCCAGATATGATTGTTCATCCGTTCTATGCAGGACAGTCAATGACGCGCCTGACGACTTGTCCTGAGACACAAATCGGGCAGTGAGCCGCTCAGCGGCCATCTGGTCGAGCAGTGTTGTCCGCTGGTTTTCCGATGCAAGCAATGGGATAGCAGAGTCATACGAACTTAATCCTGCGGCGCCGGCAACAATCATTCGCGTAAAAACATCCTGAATTTCCGCAAGCAGTTCACTGCCGGAGTTGCCGTTGGCTAACGCTTTTTCCACCAGTTCCGCCGCGGCAGTATTGAACAATGTTCGATTCACTGATTCAGGAGCGCTGTGCAGAGCGGACTGCACAAGAGCAAGCCAGTCCTTATATCCCTCTTCAGAATAGGAATACAGCCCGACAATGCTCCTGTTCACCAATTCATCAAACTGATCGCCCGTTTTAAGGTCAGGATTAATAAGGGTCAGAACCTGATATGCCTTCAGGTAATAGGCTTGATACTCCTTGCCCATCAACAGCAGAGCAACGTTTTTCGTATATGCGGCAGGTTTATCGACATTCAAGTTGAGAATACCGCGCATTTCGGTTTCAATGAGGCCCCGCTGTTGGTCGGACAACGGCGCCCGCGCAAGTATCGCTTCAATAAGAGCGGTTTTTTCCTCATCAGTCAGTTTATATGACAACGATAGAACGGAAAAATCAATGTCAGTGGTGTCCATCTGCGGGCCAAGCGCTTCACGAAGAATCTGCATGGCTATCCAGTTGATGCCCTGATACGGAGACCGCCCCTGCCCGCTCAGTTCAAAGGCTTCCATGATAGACCGCGCTATATCAGTTTCCGTCGCGTACTGTTCCGGTACGGTTGACAGAGAGACAATATATGTTTCCTGCCCGACCGGCTGGGTAATTGTAATACGGGTATTGTTCGAGAACGGTATTTCAGCTCCGGGCTGGTACTTCTCAGCAAGAGAACGATCGGATAACGCCTGCGCGAAATCATAAATTATGTTCAGAGACAATGTCGGGTCAATAATCAGCCCGCCGATCTTATCTGATTCCAGAACGGAGCGCAGTCCGGATGGCAGAACAGCTGTTTCCAGCATCCGTGATTCAAACTGCCCGTTATCATGCCGCGCTACAGATTGAATGACCAGAGCAGTAACCGCTTTGTTCAACGGAGTCTCTGAAACGGAATAGACCCCTGTTGCCGAAGCTTCGATAAATCCCATGGTTTCCAGATCTTCAATAATTGACTCTATACGCTTCCCGGTCAATTGCATATCAGGAAACGCCTGTTGCACCGCTCGAACAATATCACCGCTGGTGAGAGGCGAATTCCATACAGCCTGCATTACACCGTGCCGGAGCAACGCATACTGTTCAGCAAGGAGGCTATGTCCGTTTGGCGTATAAATATGCGTAGTCAAGCCAGTTCCGAATCGTATAACTTCAAGCATGTTTTCCGCCAGCCCGACGGGCAGAGGGAGGCGGTCAGGGCTGTCGGAAAGCGACACGGTGATGGTGTCGGGCAGGCCGTTTATAGAAATATTGACTGCCACCGCCTGATTTCTGATATCAATATCAACCGAATTCACACTCAAAAGCGACTCATAGCCAACCTGACGGACAAGAGCGTCGACAGCGGATTTGATCTGTTGTTCCAACGGCTGTTTTATCGCGTGCTGTTCTTCCACGGAATACTGATCGCGCAGTTTGCGCCATTCGGCATGCACCGCTGTCGTGGTAAGGAGCAATTTTAGTTTATCGCGCAAAAACTGAGCCCGTTCGGTATACGCCAGCGGTTGTTCTGCGGTTAACCACGAAGCTATTTTCAAGGTACTGACATTGGCGATCAGCATAGCGTCCAGCGGCGAATAATAATTGCGCAGTAAATCAAGATACGGTATCGTGGCGTTGTTTTCCATCTTGGGAGTCACCACGACATACGATATGTTTTTCTCCTTGAGCAGGCGGGTAATTCCTCTCGTATGAAACCCACCGGCTACCAGTACAATAGCGTTGCCGTTCTTTTCCTCGAGCATACGCAACGCATTGTGCACCATAACATTTTCACGTTCCGAAGCCGCACTGTAAAATTCCTCGAAACTTGCAAGGCTGTGATCCAGTTCGGTAATATCCGGTATTGCCTCAACAGGCAGGTTCAGTTCATGCCCTTTGTCCAGTACAAATTTTTGTATGGCAGAACATGACAACCGTTCACGGAGCTCATAATAATCGGCTATACCTTCGTGGGTAATCTCAAGTGAAGGGAATTTATTGATAAGATTGACAAACCGTGAAATGTCATGGAGCAAACGCTGGTCATCGTTCTCTATCAGTGAATCATAGACAGATTCAATAAACGCGTACAGTTCGCCGAACACTTCCTTCTGGTCTATCGCCTCGAAAACCCGCAGGTACTCAAGGTATTTAGTCAGGTTTTCGAACTGAGCAAGGTCTATGCTGTAATCTGTAAACAAATCCGTCAGGTACAGATAGAACTCCAACGGCGATATTTTCTTAGTGCGGAATTCTATTTCCTTATTCAGGAGAGAAACATGCTGTTCCTTCGGGAACGATTTGGTGTGCAGAAGTTTTATCGCATTTATCCGCTCTTTCTCAAGGTTATTGAAGTCGATCGACGATTCAAGTTTCATCAGGTTGAACAACGCGCCCAGATGCTTGTATCTCTCATACTCGATGAGGTTATTCTCGCAGAAATAGAAGAGTTTATGACAGAAATCGGAAAACGGGATATTGTAGAAATAGTACGATTCAATCAGATCATCAAACTCAATCAACAGCGCCGGATAGAGGGCAAGCTTTATCTGCGTTAAATTTTTCTTTTGCATCTTGCAGAAATCGAGCAATTTCTGCTGGTACGGAAGCGAGCTCAGAAAGGCTGACAGGTTACTCCTGTACAATTCACGTGTTTCCAACCCGTTTATGGTGTAGACATCGTGCCCGGAAGGAGAATTTTCGACAATAGAGTAATATTCTACTCCGTCGATACGTCCGGTATTCAAAAAGTACTCTCCAACACTTTCCCTTACAGCCTTATCTGGAAAAGCAGAAAACTCTGATGTATCTATTTCTCCCGCCGCACCTTCAAGCCCGATAAGCGACGTTTTGTATTCGCTGTTCAGGTATCCGAGTATCTGCGATAAATACTTCTGAGCGGAATAATTGGTGTGGGCGTCCTGAATATGGATAACCACACGGGTATCCTGAGGATTTACATATTTATCCCTTATGTAACCTATTTTTTCAGGAATTTTTATTGAATCAGGGTCCAGATCTGCCCAGACAAGAGAACTAAAAACCATCGACTGGGCTAAAATTATGCTCACAATTCTAATAAACTGTTTTTTCATTTTATTCCGCCCGCTATAGAAGATTAAATTAATTTTTCAAGTATCAAACAATATTAACCAACTGATATTCATCAGAATAAAAATAGTTTTCTGATCATATATTATTTTATCATATTTCATACTTTTTATCAAAGTATCTTAGCTCAATTTATTGGGGGCAAAAATAATTATAAGAAATGGGCAGGGAATGATTCTGCGGGAGCAACGCGGCAAACGTGCGCAACAAGTGACATATGGCAAAAAACATGATTACAAACAGAGATTTTGTCAGAATTGTAAAAAAGAAAACAACAGGTACGTCAAACTGAACGCATAACAGAAGAGAGAGTAATGCTTAATTCTTCCATATCAAACGGTTTATGTACAGAGCCCTTAAACCCGTATTCCTCATAACGCGCCATGACAGGATCGTCGGAATACCCGCTGGATACAATGGCTTTAACGCCGGGATCAATTTCCTTCAACCGCCTGACAGTTTCTTTGCCGCCCATACCTCCGGGGATAGTCAGATCAATGATAACCACGTCAAACGGCGTGCCGGAATGGAGTTCCTGATTATATACTTCAAGAGCTGAATTGCCATTATCCACACTGGTAACGGAGTATCCCAGACGTTCAAGAGTATCCACCAGCACATCTTTGACAATTTCTTCATCGTCCATAACCAGCACCTTTCCGCTCCCCATGACTACGTGCGAAATATCTGATTGCGGTTCGATTGATTTCTCAGAAGCAGGAAAATAGAGGGTAAATGTCGTTCCCTGTCCGACAATGGAATCAACAGCGATATGCCCGTTATGCCGTTTCATGATAGAGTAAACCGTCGTTAATCCCAGCCCGGTTCCTTTTATGGAACATTTCTCTTTTGTACTGAAATACGGATCAAATATCCGCTCAAGATGTTCACTGGCAATCCCTGTTCCCTCATCACGAATGCTGACTTTCACATACTTTCCGGTATTGATCGAAAACCCGCACGCTTCGGTATCGTCCATGTTGGAACAGGTTACTTCAATGTTTCCACCTTCCGGCATAGCCTGAAGCGCGTTCAGGACCAGGTTGTTTATAACCTGTGTGACTTGTCCCTGGTCTATTTCTACCGGATACAACCCGTCAGGAATGCTGAATTGACATTTCACATTCGATCCGTTCAGAGTAAAATTAACAGCTTCCATAACGACATCCGAAATAGACACAATTTTTCTGACAGGCGCTCCTCCTTTAGAAAACGTCAGAAGCTGTCTGCTCAGTTCGCTTGCCCGCGAAGCCGCTTTCTGGGCGTTGCGAAGGTTTGAGCTTGTAGGGCTTTTATCGCCTATATCCATCAAAGCCAACGCTATATTACCTGAAATTGCCATGAGAAGGTTGTTAAAATCATGAGCGATGCCGCCCGCAAGAATACCGATCGACTCCAGTTTCTTTGCGTTGATCAGATCCTCTTCCATATTTTTACGAATGGTAATATCGCGGATAATGCTGACAATGAAATCTATGGAATCTCCCTGCCATATAGGTGTCCATGACTGGGATATCCACTTTACCGACATATCACTGGTACATATACGATACTCAATATCAGACCCGCTCTTGCCATCCTGCATGAGTTTATATATTGAACGCGCGATTTCAATGTCATCGGGATGGGCAATCGGAAGCAAGGTATCCTGAAGTTCAGACGGATCATACCCTAACACCGCATTGCATGCCGGGCTCACATACAGAATCGAGCCGTTGGAAAAAGCAAGCATAATCACATCCTTGCTGTTTTCCACAATACTTTTATATGTTTCTCTGTTCTCCTGCAGGGCGTCTTCCACTGCGGAGCGACCGTTTATCTCAGCCGCAAGCTTTAAGTTGGTTTCGTTAAGCGATTCATTAATCTGCTGGAGATCCTGCATCAATTTTTCTTTTTCTCCAACCATACCCAGAATTGATTTGATCATCTCATCCAGTATGAGCCCCAGTGTACGTGTTTCAACAGTTCCGGTAACAGGTATTTCCGCTTTTTCTATACCATCCGTCTTAATTTTTTCCGCCGCTTCAGCCAGCCGTTTTAACGGTTTAGTAAGAGATCCGGCAAACACAACTGCCACACACGACGCTATAAACAGCAAAACCAACGTCACATAGAAAATCTCTCTCGTTATCAGCCTTGACGGTTTCTCAATATCAGCGCTGTACACCGACGATGCTATGTACCAGTCATAAGGCTCAAAATAAGTGACAAATGCCCGCTTCCAGAACGTGAACTCACCGGTATGATGAGGCGGTTTTTCCCAAAGATAATTCAGCGTTTTCTCCGGGGTATGCGCCGCCTGCATAAGGTCATCAAGAATCAGGTTGCCGGAAATGGGATTAAAAATCTTATTAAAATCGACACCGACAAAACGGGGATGAACCAGCATTTCCCGTTTGCCGTTAAAGACAAAAACATACCCGCTCTCAGCGACCCGCACATCCCTGAGCGCGCCTCGCAGTTCTTCAAGCATCTCATTCTGCAATTCCGAAATAGTGCTTTCAATATCATCAATGTAAATACCGGACCCGATTATCCAATCCCATTTTTTGTATATGCAGACATACGACACTTTTGGTTTCTCAGTGGATAATCCATCGCCAACAGGTTTTGGCCAGCGGTATTCAATATAGCCACTGCCTTTCTCGCGGCACACTTCCACTGCTCGCCGAAATAAATTTTCGCCTTCATCCAGAGTACAGTTGAATTCCTCATCATCAAGCTGGCGCCCATTCAGGGAGGGATTGGTCGGATGCATAATCATGCGCGGGCTCGGCATCGTGTTATCGTTTATCCAGATATACCCTGACCCTTCGTCAAACCGAAGGCGCTGAATCTCTTTCAATGCATAGTGCCGGGCCTGCTCTTCGGTAATCAGCCCGTTCTCATACATCATGTAATAGGAATCAAACGAGTGGATGGCATTGGTGACAATTTCCTGCAGTTTCTTCTTGCGCGCACTTGTTTCCCGTTCCTTGTATGATAATATACCTTCATACTCCGCCTCGATATTGAGAGCAATGGCATCAAGGAGGTTCTGTGCGCCTTTATTTTCAGAACTGACCATCGCATCATATATTTTTCTATTCACAAAAAACATGACGGTCATCGTACTGATAACAATAACCAGCAGAAATATGGCAACTATTTTTGAATGTAACGACCGAAACATACAAAACCCTATGTATTACTTTCAGATAACGGGATTCATACTGTCTGCCCAAGTGACATATGAATATGCATGTATTATCGGCTAAATTGGCTTTAACATAAGGGAGTAAAGGACTTCTTGTGATTTTTGCCCCCAAAAAAACAAGCTTTATATGCTAAATAAAATAATTATATCTACAAGAAGATACAGATAAACAAAAAAATGTTTCCTGAACAGGATACCACTCTGTTCAGGAAACATGATTGCCAGTATATATTGGAAAAATACTTATTTTTTCCGTCTTAGTTTCAGTGCGGCTATTCCAATCAGAACCGTAATGATTGACAACGGTTCAGGAACAGCGGGATTGAAATCAAAAATGAACGCCCGGTACTGTCCATCGAGTAACCCGTCACCGATGATCATGTTATTATCATTGATACCGGTAGCCAGTTTCAAATCCCAGCCGGATGCCGGTTCGAGGAAATCATTCAGATAATACATAATCCATGAATCTGTTTCATAAACCCACACGACAGCCTTGTCGTCATGAATACCGACGATTTTACTACCGTCACTGCTGATTTGTTTTGCGACACCGGTACCGAGATCGACCGGAACATCCTGATCGAATGTCTCCCATAATACGGCATGTTTTACGCCTGAGGAGTCCTTTGCCCACCCGACGATCTGTTCCGATGCATTAATACTGAGGGCTTGTGATGCCTGCCCTGCGGACAAATCGCCCAATTCCACATACGTTGATGATGAAAGCCAGCACATCGCCTGTTCATCATAAATCCCGCTACTGTACAAATAGCTATACCCAACCTTATAACCGCCATCGCTGTACGCTGACATAATATCTGTATTTCTGCCGGCGGGATACGCATAGGTAGTATACGATGTGGGAGTAGTCCAATATGCGGCCTTGTTATCGGTATGATACCCGTAAATTCCTCCGCTTTCAGTTATTCCATGAAGAGCAATACTGAGCGGGCCTGATAATAATTCGGTACCGCTTCCGGAACTCCAGCGATAGGCGTTGTTCCCGATTTTCATGGCAACCTGCCCTGAATCATTTATCCCATAAGCTCGAGCGTTAGCGTCGCTAACGATGGTACTAAGACCTGATGAGTCAGTCCATTTCACGGCTCGCCAAACACCGCCGCCGTCTATGGATATCCCCACAACTTCATTGTTGTTGTTTATGTCCTGCGCGGTGGTCATACCGCCAAGAGTACCAAGATTTTCGATCGTATATCCGTACGTTATTGAGGGAAGGATCAAAGAAGCACACAGAATCACGATACCTGAACAAAAAGATTTTTTCATAGCCCGCGTCCCCATATTTAAATTATTAATCAAGATTATGAAGAATGTATTTAATCATATTATAGCACAATATGTTACAGAAGTCAAAATGCAGGCTTATTTTTTTACGATTATTTTGAAATAAGTATGTACTCTGATTAATGCCGTTATTGTTCCACCGCAACTTTATACAATCTCGGACGCGCATCAAACGCCGGATGCGGGACGTTATATTCCCCGCCTCCCTGATCGATATAATAGGTGATGTATCCTTGTGACAGATAGTTCGATTCAAGAGAAATAAACCCTGCCGGATCTTCGGCGCACATGACATAAAGAGGCAACACACAACATGGGAGTGATTAAAAAACTGCCAAATTTCTCTTTTAAGATGTCATCACGAGAGGCATTAGCGACGTGGTGATCTCAAAATGAACACAGCTGAGACTGCTACAGTTCGCAATGACATTCTTTGGATTTTTAACCAATCACAACATGGAGACAAGACAACAGGCAGGCGTTAAAATCCGTCCTGCTGTTTATGTTTAGAAAATAATTTTACACGGCAGAGAATAACTACGGGGTTTTAACAGTAACCTTATACATCCTCGAATCTGTTTCCAGCAATGGATGCGGTACATTATTTGGGCCGCCGCCCTGATCGGGATAGATTGTCTCAAAGCCCTTGGAGACATAATCATCTTCCAGAACCACATAGTCCGGACCGATAGAGGCGGACTTAACCCAGATGGTATACACCACGCCGGGTTCGCTCGACCACGCCAGCAGGGGAACCGTACAGTTCAGATACTCCAGAAAAATTTCAAACATGGTAACCGCCAGATACGAATTCGGGTCGGCGGGATCAGTTCCCGCGGTTATTTCGCTGTAATCGTCAACCCCGTCATTATCAGTGTCCGCCTTATACGGATTAGAGAAATAGACCGACTCCCAGTAATTGCTCACACCGTCACAGTCAGGGTCACCAGCGGAATCATCACTGAGCGGGTTAATCATATGCGTAACTTCCCAGCCGTCGCCCATGCCGTCATTATCCGTATCGCTGTCAACAGGATCGGTGCCGGAACCATATTCGCTCACATTACCCAGCCCGTCATTATCGGAATCACGTTCGTCATCCGACTGGTCAGGACGCAGTCCATGAGCGATTTCCCAACCGTTTGGGATACCGTCATTATCAAGGTCAAGCAACGCATCCATTATCATCACACTGGTACTCATCCACAAAGATGAAAGGTTTAAATCGTTCTTAACCTGTAACTGAACCGTGTACGTATCCAGTGATGTATAGGTATGGCTCGGAGCCGCGCCGGTTTCGGACGCGGTGTCTCCCATGTCCCAAGAATAACCGGTTATTGTCCTGCCCGCCGGATCAAACGAGCCTGCCCCATTGAAAACCACAGGGCTTGATGGAATACCGAAATACGGACCGCCGGGTACAGCTACCGGAGCAGGCGACGTTATATTCATAACACTCGAAGCGGTATCGACCTGCCCGTCCTTACCTATAACATGAAAAAATACCGTATACTGTCCGGGCATGGCATATATGTGCTCTGCCGTAAGCCCTGCCGATGCTATGGCGGAACCGTCGCCGAAATCCCACGCGTATCCCGATATATCCTCATAATCACTTGAAGTGACCTGAGCGGAAAATTGTGCCGAATTCCCCTCATACCCGCTCGTCACCACACTGCTTTGTATATACCTGTACATAACCACCCGGTGATTGTACACGTCGCTTACGTATACATCTCCGTCAGCGCCGACAACACAGTCTATGGGAGACAGCCCTTTATCGTCGGGCGCGATATGAGAAACAGTATTTCCCAGTGAATCGAATATCACAATTTGACCGTTGGAGCTGTCAACTACATACACCATGTCAGCCATATCCACAGCGACACCGATAGGCGCGTTAACCTCGGCAAACAGCGACACTCCTCCCACTGAACTATATGTATAAACATTGCCCCCCGATGTGTCGGACATATATACCACGCCCTCACTGTTTACCGCAATACCCTTGACAGAAAACCCAACAGGAATCAGGTCAACCGGACTGCTCAGGCTGCTGCTATCGTACTTTGCCAGATGTGTACTGCCGCCCACATAGATATAACCAGCCGGATCATACCCGACGGACTCAATATTTGAGACAACCCCTGACGTATTTATCATATCAATATAATTACCGTCAGAATCGTATACAAGGACTTTGGCAAGTATCCGGTCACAGACGTACACGTTATTTACGGCATCGACCGCTATATCAAGCGGTATTCCGGTGCTCGAACTATACTCCACAGTCCACTGAGTGAGAAAAAGACCGTCAGAATTAAATTTCTGCACCCGGTCGTTCTGCGTATCAACAACATAGATATTTCCTGCGCTGTCCCGTGCCATACCCCTCGGCTGATTAAACGTTCCGAAACTCACACCGGCGTTTCCGAACTTATACTGAAACACAAACTGCGAGTTAAATATCTTTATCAGGTCATGCCCTGCGTCCGACACAATGATTGCCCCGTCCTTGTCAACAGCCATGCCGTACGGCAAACTAAACTGGTTATCCGCCGCGCCAAAAGAACCGAATTTGCTAATAAAAATACCGTCAGAGAGGAAAACCTGTATGCGGTTATTACTGGTATCAGCCACATACACCCTGCCGTATCCGTCAACACTAACCGCATACGGCGACTGAAATTCGCCGTTACCGGTACCCGAAGATCCCCATTCTGTGATTTCTGTTCCCGATGTGTCAAACCGCACAACCTGATTTATAGACGGACTGCACACGTACACATTTCCATAACCGTCAGCTTCTATACCGTATGGAATCCAGCTCGCCCCGCTGGAATGGCTCCATTTGCCAAGAAAAAAACCATTTGAGTCAAACTTTTGTATACGATGATTAAAAGAATCAGCAACATATACAATATCTCCCGGGCCAACCGAGATGCCGATCGGCATATACAGCTTTCCATCGGTACTGCCAAGCCCGCCCCATTCAAGCAGAAACGTCCCATCTCCGCTAAACTTCTGTATTCTATTGTTTTCAGTATCAGCAACATATACATTCCCCGCCGAATCAACTGTCAAGTCGCGCGGATTGGTGAACTGACCAGTCCCGCTTCCTGGAGTACCCCATACAGCAAGCAGTACCCCTTTTCGGTTAAACTTTTTCACACAGGCGTCATTCTTATCAATCGCATAAATTGCCTCGTTCCCGTCAACAGCGATACCATAAGCAAAATTAAGTTTTGAATGCCCTGCCCAGTCAGTAACAACACCGTACTTTTCCGCCGATGGACAGGATGAGTTAATTAAGAATACTACTCCAAGAAAACTGGCTAAAAAAGTTGTTGATTTCACAATTATCTCCTTTACACTTTTTTTGTCACTGGATATTAGACACATTGTAATGCAAGCGAGATCAAAAAAACAACAACATAATACCCATACTATAATGACACATAATTAATATGCTTTTCTCTATTATTAACAGAACACTATCATGTCCGTAATGAATTATCATGGCAAGAAAACGGTAGACAAAAGAAGAAGCATACTGATTTTAGCCAGTATGCTTCTTGTCGGCTACGAAGAGTAAAGGAATTATTATAGGCTATCCTCGCATTTTCCTGAACAATAAACCGATTCCGGCAAAACTCAGAAGAAACAGCGATGCAAGTTCAGGAACTGCAGGTTGCGCCGCAGGCTCGTATTCTATCGTCAACATCGGACGCAATAATGGATATGAAGTATTTTCAGACGAATAAAACATCTGAAAATTATATGGTAATTGCTCTGCCTCTAAAACAACACCATAATTTTGAGCTGGGTTGGATGCCCAGAACTGGACAATGTCGGTTATGGAAAAACTCAGCCAACCCGTTTGCCCATCATTAACGGATATCGACTTCTGGTATGCGGTATCAAATGCCGGCTGGGTATTCCAACTCACAGTCATTTCGTCCCATGAAGACGTCACTCTATTCAAATAAATAAGAGCGCTGGCGTCACTCCCAGTATCACAGTTATATGTGTACATGGTTAGTGTTGCGCTCTGTATTGCGGCATTTATTATGTTTGATGGAAGCCCAAACGTTAAAAGCATCCGAGACATATAACCGGCACTCGTTGAATTCACTATGTAAAAATTACTGTTACCTCCATAAGGCTGCGCAGGATGATTAGAATGGACATAGGTATCTATACCATCAGTGACGCCCGGTTGGAGCGTAACACTCGCCGCAAATGCGCCGGGCGTTATTGTCATACAAACAAGAATTAAAAACAGTTTATTCATGATGATCCCCTTTTTTACAACTAACTTGTTCAAGATTAATATTTTATCACCTCTTTGTATTGTACTGTAAATTCCTGTATATTGCAAATTTTTCCAGTTTTCCTTAATAATTATTATAAATATTCCAATCCGTCACGACATATGCAATGGCATTGATTTCTTTATATCAATGAATAACAACTAGTTTTGGACCGATAAAAAAGTAACAACAGTCTGTCATTGCGAAGCCTCGCAGAGGCTGTGGCAATCTCCGCGCTACTCATTATGAGATCACCACGTCGCTAACGCTCCTCGCGATGACATCTTAAAAGAGGAACTTAGAATCTTTTTCAGCACTCCCAGGTTCTGAAATCAGAAAAGGCTTTTTTAAAAGTATTAATTACGCGGTTCGCCCAGAATTGACTGGATCACTGCGCGAATCTGATCGGCATCCGGTTGAGCAGGGTCTGCCAACAGACAGCGGTGGAGGTAATCCGCTCCTGCTTCCTGTTCATTGCGCTTCAGCATGATAAGCCCCATATTACGCAGAGCTTTAGCGTTTTGAGGGTTAATAGAAATAATGACGCGCAACTGTTCTTCCGCGCGGCTGTCATCGCCCATCATCTGATACGCCACAGCCGAGCCAAGCAGTGCCTGCTCACTATGCGGATCAAACAGGATGTACGACTGAAACTCATTCTGCGCCAGCGCAAAGCGTCCAATATTGTTATAACAAATTCCGCGCAGGAGATACACTTGCGTGTTGGACGGGTCACGTTCCATAACAATATTCAAGTCATTCAATGCTTTCTGCCACTGCCCTGTTTTTGTCAGCAGAATGGCACGCAAAAACAGAGCAAACACATCTGGAGTTTCCTGTTTCACGATGGTCTTATTTAATTGATCGAGAAACAATTTCGCGCGCTCCGGCGTCATTTCCGGCGCGGTAATAGTGGATTCGAATGTATCGTAATCAGATAACAAATACGATATAAACCGATTCGGGCTGTCCGATCCGGTGATGTTCAGGCGGGCAAGCAGATCTTTACATGCCCCCGTGTTCCCAAGAGTTGCTTCCAGCTTGGCAATGAAGAGAATAAGTTTTTTCTCGTATGGCGTCAGTTCCAGCAGGTTATACGCCTTCCGGCGAGCGGTCAGGAAATCGCCGTAATCAACATCAAGCATCATATCAAAAAAAAGCACTTCCGCATCGTACGGCAGATATTTGCGCGCTTTCGTTACAAACTCTGATGCCCTCCTATTTTCGTCCGGCGGCATAACGCCTTCATGTGCACTGACAATAATCGACCCAGCAAGATAATTATAATATCCGATTGACTTGACAATCGTCGTGTATACAGCAAACACAAACAGAGCGCATCCTATGACAATCGCCGCGCCCCTGATTGTCGGACGATATTTCGCTGATTGGCAGTCAGAATTATTCAGGCTGTAAAGAAATCCGAGCGGCACCATTATCATATATGCAGGCACCGGAACAAAAAGGTCATAACTGAAAAATGAGTCGATCAGGATAACGATAATCCCCGATACCAACGCGCTGTATATCAGCGTATCTTTTTCTGCGGGTTTGTGTTTTATTACAGGTGCCAGAGCGGATATAAGAAACGCAATAAACAGAGCGAACCCGATAATGCCCACCTCTGAGGCGATCTGCAGGTAATCATTATGCGCCTGTTTGGAAAACTCGATAAACTGCGGCGGGTCAACAGACGGATACCCTATCCAGTGGTTGCCTGCCCCGAACCCCAGCAAAGGGCGGTTTTTGATCATTTTGCAGGTATATTTCCATAACGTCGACCTGCCGGACAACACACCGTAATCAAATGTACCGAAATAGGTTTTCACAATATAGGTATGGAAATCCCGGTATTTGTCACTGTCGATATAATTCATTTTGATGTCAATTACGACAAATGCCGCAACGCATAACACGCCAATAATCACAGCGGGTTTTATTATTCGCCATACCGATTTGATCGATGCGCCCCGTAAGATAATAATCACAACTGAAATCATCCCTGCAAGAGCAGAAACATACCCGCTCCGGCAGTTGGTGACAAACAATCCGAACCCGATTACAGCCATAGCCGGAATATACAGCCATCGCCAGCGCAGAGTTTTCAGGAACACAGCCCATGTCCATACCAAAGTCACAGCCAGAAACTGCCCGAGCATATTTTGATGCCCGAAAAACGACAGGATTTTTCCCTTTTCCGCAAAAAGGAGCGGGTAATCGAAATATTCGGCTATACCGAAAGAAGCTGTTACCACTCCGGCAAGTATGCCGCCTGAAATCAGTATGCGCATAGATTTTCTATCAAAAAGCGTGTATGAGGCGTAAAAGAGCAGAAATGAGTACGTCCAGCGTGACGAATCCCTGACCGTCTCATGCGGATTTACCGCCCATAGCAGGCTCAGCCACGACAGCAGGACGAAGAGAAAAAAGCATAGTGCCGTCAGCGGAAAACGCACCCTGTCACTTTTGGCAAACAGCATAGATATCAGGAAGATAGCCCCTGATACAACAGCGAATAGATCTTCTTTGATGGAGAATAGGGGATCTAATCGAAAAGGGGAAAACGCGAATACCAGTAAAAGTAAAGCACCGGCAGGAACGTAAAATAACATCCTGCCGGTGAAAGATTTAATATTCATAGAATAACTTATTTTATAATAACGATTTTATAATACACATTATACGATGGCGATCCGCTTACATAGGAGATGTATGGCGTTGAATCAGAGTTACTACGATCCATGAGATGCGGATAGGATAATTTAATCATATTGTTGGCTACTCTAAAACTGGTATATTCAATGTAATCACGCCATAATGCCCCATATCCTAAACCTGCCTCTTTATAGATTAATTCATTAATGCTCGTGTACCACTCACTAGCATTTGGATCATTAGCAAAATAAATTTGTGTTATTGGTAAATCATCAACAGATAAACCAGCGACTGGAATGTTTTTTACAGCCATTCTTCGATAGATCGGTACATCAACCCACTGGTAATATGGCCAATAAGGATAAGGTTCCTGAACTCTGTCGCTATATGAATATACATCATAATACTCATCGCCGGAACTATGAGTATCTATCATACCGGAGATAACCTCACGCGAGGTGTTTTCCACATTATCAGCCACCGCCGCGCGTAAAGCGTACCCCACAGACAAAATACGCTGATCCGGGTCAAGACGCTCAAACCCGTGCGTGCCGTCGTTGAACCATATTCTTAGCCAGACATTACCGTTATTAGCGAAAACAGTATCGGGTATCGGAGCCATGCCGTCACCGCCAAGCACAACGCTGTATATACCGTCGCGCACATCCACAGCCACACCGGACGTCGGCTCACCGCCGTTGACGCTGGTGTTATCGTTCGACCAGAACGTGGTCAGCCCGTCCTCGCTGACCAGCGCAAACTTGAACTGCCCATTCGTTCCGGTAAACGGTTGTCCGTCAACACTTACACGCCCCTGAAAATTGAGCATTTTCGGTACATCGCTCTGTGCCTGCGTACTTGCGCAGAAAACAACGCACAGTACCAGAGCAGTCATCATACAATACCATCGTTTCATTGAATTTCGCCCCCTGTTTGAGGTTAATAGTTTATCAGAACTTTATAGAATCTTTGCTTTACATCAGAACCAGACGGCGGCGGGAAATCGCCTTCGTCTGTATATAATCCATTCCCGTTTCCGTCTTTACCCGTATCAATCAATGTATTTTTACCGGATACATCCGGGGTGATTCCATCATAATACACTTTGGGCGAAGAGGAAATGTCGTCCGTCACCATAATCGAGTATGTATATGTCATATCAGGATTCGACGGCCAGCACAATACAACATTCAGGCTTGAATCAATTTCAACTGTGCATGCGAAAATTGACGAATCGTTATCCGCATCGGTGCCAGCCATAACCTCAAACCCGTCGTTCTGCCCGTCGCCGTCCGTATCAGCATTATGCGGATTGGTATAATGGCGATATTCATCAATGTTCGGCAGGGAGTCGTTGTCAGTATCCAGATAACTATCGTCATCATAGAAATTAAAGCCCTGAGCATTTTCCCACTGGTTGGGCATACCGTCGCCGTCGGTATCATTGCACAGGATAAAGAGCAGTCCGCTTTCAAGGTTATAGTTCAAAGCAGTTGCCCACGTATCGAGCATACACATAATGGATGATGTCATCATTTCGCAGTGCACTGATGTTGAATAGCCTGCGCCGAACGAGTTAAGCGTCTCCAGATCAATGGTGTAATGCGTGCTCTGCCTGATCTGCGATAAGAGCCGTTGCGGTATTAGCGGATCATAATCCGCACCGTCCGGCACACCGTCGCCGTCGGTATCAGGGTTACGCGGGTCTGTCTGGCTGGCGTATTCCTCGTTATTCGGTGAACCGTCGTTATCAGCGTCCAGTGCCCCATCAGGGTTGAGTATATCAAAACCGTACGCAAACTCGTATCCGTCAGGCAATCCGTCGCCGTCAGTATCAGGGTTGGACGGATTAGAGCCGGTAAGATATTCCGTGATGTTAAATAGCCCGTCATTATCCATATCAGCATTGCCGTCAGCAAGTAACGGATTTGTGCCCATCCGTTTTTCCCACCAGTCGGGCATGCGGTCGTTGTCGCTATTTATATTCACGCCGTTGGAGAACCACGGCAGAAGGGTGTAATGCAGGCTGATCTGTTCCGATTCCTGACTGTGATTTGACTGCGCGCTGAAATTGTCGTATGTGATGGATAAGCTAAACACCGAAGAGCCAAATTGTTCAGCGTCAATGCGGTAATGCGAGCTCTCGCGCTGAGCGGTGAAGTACCTGCTCGGAGTCAACGGATCGGTACCTGCGTTGATTTCGTCAGAATCCGAGACTCCGTCACCATCCGTATCTGTAGCGCCGGGGTTAGTATGATAGACATAGATTTCATCATAATCTGATATTAGATCATTATCGCTGAAAGCGGTATGCGGGTCAGACCCAAACCTGAACTCATCCAGATTGATAACCCCGTCGCCCTCCTCGTCGTCCTGCGAGTCATCCACCAATGGATCAAGGTTATGCGCCACTTCCCAACCGTCGGTCATGCCGTCATTATCCGTGTCTGGGTTGGTTGGATCAGAAAAATATTTGTATGAAGGCTCCAACAGACGTCCTACAATGCCGGACAACGATCCACCTATTTGATCCCAATGATCCCAAGGCCAGACAATAAGACAATTTTCTCCATCAGAAGCAATTACAGGTTTATAGCGGCGGTAACCTGAACCGGAATCATTAATAATGAATTCAGATCCTATTTTTGACCCGTCACTTCTAAGTGCAATGCCCATAACAGAATAACCATTCGACCAACTCACTAATGTAACAGTGCCATTAGAGCATAGTGATAGAGCTTCATAATGCATTGAATCAAAGACATGAATCAGAAAACTATCAGTCAAAAATTTCCCATCATTATCAATAATCCTTCCATAAATTGCAGCAGGAGTCCCGTTCTGAATATCAGAAATACACCACACGATAAGATAATGTGATCCCATATGGGTTACTTTGGGAGAAACGTACGATTCATCTCCGCTTGAAATACTTACATCAGTCTCATTACCTATTTTTTCACCTGAGCGAGAAAACAGTTGACACTTAATATCATCACCAAACCATTCTGATGTAGGTTTGGACTGCCATACAACTAAATATGTCTCTCCATTACAATCAATATCAGAATAGTAATCATGCATATCTGTAGCGTATGCATTTACTATAAATTCCGGAATAACCGGATTTTGCGTGGTATCCAGTAAAAGTCCATAAATATCCTTATCTGAATACCATGACATAAAATAATTTGTGCCATCCGTAGCAACAGAATGATTGAACCAACCTTGAGCGATCATTGTAGAGTCTGTCTTGAACGATCCATCCGAATTCATTATCCTTCCATCAAAGCCATAATAATCCGTATCATAATCATCGCGATACCAAATGATCAGTGTTTCTCCTGCAATACTAGACATAACAGGGTAATCTAAGCTACTTGCTTCTTGTGTCTCCACAATAATTTCACCGCCTATTTTTTCTCCGTTTACACTAATCCTCTGAGTATAAATTGAGTCAGCCGAACCGTTATACCTGTCCCATGCAACTACATACTGGTTACCATCAAAAATCACGTCCTGATAGTATTGTTTAGGAGATGTTGTGGTGTTAATTTGAAATTCATCCCCAAATTCAAGAGATAAGCGAAATTCCTCTCCATCAGGCAAACCATCATAATCCATATCTTTCAAAAGCGGGTTGGTTTGTGTTTTGAATATTTCTTCGCTATCCAACAAACCATCATTATCAGTGTCCGCTAAAATAAGCGATGTAGGATAAATATATGTTTCCTCAAAATCAGTTATCCCATCAAGGTCCGTGTCTGTCAGGTGGGGATCAGACATTAAGGCGATTTCCAGGCCGTCATTCAAGCCATCATCATCACTATCATCATCAAATGGATCTGTACCGTATATCAAAATTTCCTGTCCATCTTTGAGCCCATCATTATCCGCATCCGCAATATCATGGGGAGTAAAAGATTCTTGAAGTTCATAGATGTTTGTCAAGCCATCATTATCTAAATCAAAATAGCGGTCATCTATTGTGGGGTCAAGCCCATGTTCTACTTCCCATTTGTCATAGTAGCTATCATTTTCAGTATCAGCGAGTAACGGGTTTGTGTCGAAGTCTAGAATTTCTTCACCGTCAGTCAATCCATCATTATCGGAATCCACTAAAAATGGATTTGTAGAATAAATTTTGACTTCTTCACCATCAGTCAATCCATCATTGTCGATGTCAGCAACTAATGGATTATATACTGTTATTGGCTCTCCTGCTTCAGTGATACATCCCTGAATTACATCTGAAAAATTATCGTTACGCTCCCAAACAATGCAATAATTATTGCCGTCTGAAGTAATCGTTGGGTTATCCCGAGAATGGGTGGTATTAGAATAAATCATGAATTCCTGACCATTTTTTTGTCCATACTGATTAATTGATTGTCCGAAAATATCCTGGTCATAAAAACTATCACTCGCATGCCATGTTACAAGAAAACTTTTGCCATTGGATGAAACTGACTGGTATCTCAAATAAAAATCCGGAGTAGTGCTAATCTGGAACTCATCAGTAACAAAATTACCATTCTGATTTATGATTCTGCCGTATATTGCTGTTTCATATTCACTCACCTGTACAGACCATATAATCAGATAACATGAGTTTAAATGAGCTATATCGAGCCAATATTCTATAGGTTCTGTTGTAGCATTGATTTGTATCTCATTTCCTTTAAAGTCACCTGACAATGTTAAAAAGCGGGCAATAACTTTATTGCCCGATATCCAGGCAACCAGATACTCATCATTATTACAGTCGATCACAGGAGAATGTTGGTCACCTAAAGTATACGAGTTTATCTGGAATTCAGAAGTTAATGGAGCTGGAGTTTCATTAAACATTCTGCCATATATTCCATAACCCGATCCATCCTGTTCTGAACTTTGCCATACCACCAGAAAGTTGCTACCATCACTGCTAATATCGGCTAGCTGGTAATTACCTCTTGTATACGAATTAACCTTTATAATTTGTCCGTTATTTATATCAGTGTCCCAAATACTTGCAAAAATATCGCCATTACTACCTGATTCCCAAGTAATATAAGACTTATTAGGCGTACTTGCGATTGCAGGGAGTGTCAAAAAACTATTTTCTTCGTATGAATAGACAATCTGTTCGTCCCCAATTTTTTGTCCATTTACAGCAAGCGCCTGTAAAAATATATGTTCGAAATTCTCTGATAAAGAATCTTCCCATACAACTATATATTTTTCACCATCAAAGGAGAGTGAAGGATTAACATTAAACGTATATAAATTTGTGTTAATCTTAAATTCGTCTCCCAGGACGATCGTATATTGAATTTCCTCACCATCCAGCAAGCCATCATTGTCAGTATCTGCAAGGAGCGGATTGCTTTGGGAATAAACTAGTTCGTCCTTATCAAACAAACCATCATTGTCAGTATCGCATGACAATGGGTTTGTATTAAAATCGTTTAATTCTTCAAAATCAGTGAGTCCGTCATTATCGGTATCTGACAGCATAGGATCAGTATTGACAAGAATCTCTATACCATCGAGAATACCGTCATTATCAGTATCACCTATCTGTGGATCAGTATTATTAGCGAATTCCTCACTGTTTTGCAATCCGTCATTATCAGTATCTTCGGAACCGTCATCTATGAGCGGATTACAGTTGTTAGCGAGTTCCCAGTTATCGGGCACAGTATCGCCGTCGCTGTCTGCAAGAGCGGGATTGGTGCCAGTGGTGCTCACTTCAAACCCATCAAGTAATCCGTCATTGTCTGAATCAGGATTCATCGGATCAGTAAAGGCGCCATGCTGAACAAGAACGGCTTTAATGTGATAACGTGTCTCCGGCTCGGAAGAATATTTGCTTGTCCAGACAACAAAATAGTTTTCACCGTCAGTCGCCACATCCCTGATAACCTGACTTTCCCGGAGCGACCTGTTTACCAGAAATTCATCAGTCACAAACATACCGCTTTTAACATCAACAAATCGCCCGTGCACTTCGGAATCATATTCCAGAGAAAAATCTTCACCGCTTAATGACCACGTAAAGAACACATTATCATCCTGCGCAGAGGCGACCGCAGTACGGTAATAATACGGCGTTTCAGACAGGAACAACGGTTCATCAGCCATTACACCTTCGCCGTCAATAACCTGCCCAAACAATCCGCAAGCCGTATTGTCGTTCGAACGGCGATCCCATAGAACAACATACTTACCTTCAGCATACAACACATCCCTGACATAGGTAAACCCAGCGCATTGATCGAGCAATAACTCACCGCCGATTTTCGTGCCGTCAACGTTCAGTAACTGGGCGTAGACGTTGTAATGCGTGAGGTTAAAATCTGATGATAAATACGCTGATAAATAATTGGTTGTGCCTCCGGCTATCTCGGACGCATATACCGGCTGGCTGTCAATAGTATTGATTATGAACTGGTTACCATACCAGTTCCTGCCTATTCGCTGTCCCTGAAGCAAAAGTTGCGCGTTCAGGAACGGAACAGTCTGAAATGAGACAATACACTCCTCACCGACAGTGCTTATTTCTGGATACCGTTGATGATAAATGCCATACGATGTTACCCACGGGTCAGGCGACAAGTATGTCCCTTCAGAACTGATACGCTTGCCGCGAATCACCACGACATTATTATGAAGCTGTTCCCACATAACCACAAAATCGGAACCGACGCAGGTAATTGTCGGCGACGCGGCTATCTCATTGGAATCGCTGTAAATATTGAATTCCGAACCGATTTTAGCTCCGTTCAGATCAAAGAACTGCGCACATAAATATGTTGAGGATGGTTTATCCCATACAACAAGATACCGTGAGCCGTTACACGCCGCAACCGGATAACTATGATCATCAAGCGTACTGCTGTTAACTGTAATTTCCGGCCCGATTATGGCGGTATAATCATCTTCATCGGGTAAACCGTCGTTATCGGAATCGACAAGCAATGGATCAGAACCAACCGCATAAATCTCATCGCCGTCAGAGAAGCCGTCGCAGTCAGTGTCTGTTATACGAGGATTCGTGCCATAATTGATTTCTTCAGCGTCAGACAGCCCATCATCATCCATATCAAAGTCAACAGGATCTGTTGAATAGGTAATCACTTCGTCATAATCAGACAGCCCGTCGCCGTCGGTGTCAGGGTCAAACGGTTTTGTAAGATAGGTATTAACCTCTTCGCCGTCAGTCAGCCCGTCGTTGTCTGAATCAGGGTTGTTCGGATCGGATGTGCCGAGCAGGCTTATCCACACGGAAGAATTTTTGTCGCTGTCCATGGTGTTCCACGCCGCAAAATAATTATCTCCGCTGGCTGTCAGCGATGCGTTGACCTGATCGAGCTCGGTAAACTGGTTTACCCTGAACTCGCCGCCGATTGGTTTGGCGTACGCGTCGAACATCTGTCCGTACAGCCCGTATCCATTGCCATCCTGATTTTGACTTTCCCAGACAACCAGCACGGTTTTGCCTGTTGAGGCAACTGCGCACTGCTGTTGATTTAACGATGTGTATGTATTGATTCGAAAATCCTCGGAAATCGGAGAACCCTCGCCATCAAAAATCCGACCGTATACGTCATATTTACTTCCATCATAGAGATCCCAACAGATAAAATACTTTGATCCAATAGCCGTCACATTAGGGTTGAAAACAAAAGTATGATCCTCTGGATTGACCAGCTGATCACCAAGAACCTCTGATCCATCAGGAGCAACAAGTTGCAGTATAATGTCACATCCATTACTATCATGATGTTCTCCTAGCCATACAACAACGTAATTATCCCCATTATGTGCGATACGATGATTACTTTGAGTAGAAGTTGTAAATGTATTTATTCTGAAATCACCTCTCACTACATTACCATCAACATCAAAGACAGAAGCCTCTATGCCTCTTGCATAACCAGATGAATAATAATTCGGCAACAGAGCCGTTTCGTCGCCAAGTATAAAGGAGGTTTCAGGGTTACCTGTATCGTTATCATATACATAAATCGGTTGTATTGCATCATCAAATACAAACTCTATGGGTGCATCATATTGCATTGCCATATCATATATACCCGATTCCCAAATAGTGGTCATAACGACGAATCCATAAGAAGTTCCTGAGCTACTGGCACTCCCACCATCCCAGTTTTGCCATACAGCAAAATATGTATCGTTTAGACTGCAAATGGCTGGTATATATTGTGAATAGTATTTATCTGCGTTCACATAAAACTCCGAACCCACCCGAGTACATTTCGAGTCAAATTTCTGCCCATATATGCCATAACGATAACTGTCCTGTCCATAACTCTGCCATACCACCATGAACCCCGAGTTACTCGCAGCGATTACAGGCTTTTGCTGATAATCAGATGTGTCCGTATTAATTTGCATTTCCGGTGATACAATCCGACCGTTCATGTCAATGTATCTGCCATAGATATCAGTATAACCGGAAGACAACTCATACTTTTCCCATACAATGAAATAATAATCTTCACTAGCCGCTACAGATGGATAGTACTGACCTTCTTCAGAGTAAGAAACAGGAACTTCATTGTATATATTGGGCAAAAGTTCGTCACCGTCGGTCAATCCATCGTTATCGGAATCAGAATTTAACGGATCAGTCTTAAGATGATTAATTTCAAAGCCGTCACCCAACCCGTCATTATCTGTATCGTATGTTAAGGCGCTCGTATGGAAAATACTTAATTCCTGAATATCAGATAAGGTGTCATTATCGGAGTCGAACAAAATTGAACTGGTTTCATAGACATGTACTTCATCGTAATCGGTCAGTCCGTCGTTATCAGTATCTGAACACAACGGGTCGGAACCATATACATTAGCTTCCTCACCATCAAGAAGACCGTCGTTGTCACTATCCGCAACAAGAGGATTATAATAAAACAGAGCACCACTAACAATACAGGCATAGATGTTTGTGTGTGCATCCCCGACTTGGTTCTCCCAAGCAATAAGAAACGAATCGCCATCTGAAGAAATATCTATATTTCTCTTATATCTACCATTGTTCTGATCAATAAAAAATGAATTGCCCAGTTTTTCTCCAGTATTATCGATAAATTGACCAATGACCAACCTGTTGTTATAGCTTGTCCATGCTACAAGAGCTACCTGACCGTTAGAGCTAACCACTACATTAGGTGGAGTATAGTCAGTTGAAACTCCAATATGAAATTCATCTGAAATGAATGTTCCATCATCAGCTATTAATCTTCCATAGATATTATATCGAACATTTGGATCATCATTTGCTATCCATACAACCATATATGTAGATAAAAAATTAGTTATTGATGAAGAAAACTGAGAATTTGTCCTTGTCGTATTGATTCGTAACTCAGCACCAACTTTTTCGCCGGACAGATTTAATACCTGTCCATAAATATCATTATCTCCAGTATGGTCAGAACACCATGCCACGAAATAAGTATTCGAATTACACTCAACCTGAGGCTCAAACTGATTATTATACGTTGATGTATTTATTTTGAATTCGCCTGTCACCGCATTTACGTTCGTGTTCATTATGCGTCCATAAATACCACAATTATCACCATCCTGATATTCACTTTGCCAAACAAGCAAATAATTAGTTCCATCAGTGCTGATAGACGGATTAATCTGAAAACCAGTTGAATACGTGTTGATATAGTAAACCGGAGTTTTTATTGTTCCATCTTCGTACAAGACACGCCCATATATATCATTATCATAGTAGGATGAATTAGAATATCTATCCCAAGTAATAAAAAAATCACTTCCATTACTGGAAATGTCCGGACGAAAATGATCATAGTTATTCTCGACCACAATAATTTCGGGATCATTTACCGTGCCATTTTTATTAAGTCGCCTAGCAAATATACAGTAATTGCCATTATAATACGAATACCATGTAACCATATAATCAACTCGATTACTAGCAATTGATGGACAGGCTTGGTAATACATACCTGGTGTATTGATTAAAATATCCTTACCGATGGAAACATCAATCCTAAATTCTTCGCTATCTAGTAACCCATCATTATCTGTATCAGCAAGTAATGGACTTGTTCCGTGATCTTGTAGTTCTTCTCTGTCCGTCAATCCATCGTTGTCTGTATCCGCTGACTGCGGGTTGGTTGACGCCTGTATTTCCTGCTCATCAAGCAATCCGTCATCGTCAGAGTCGCTATCCAATGGATTAGAAAAATATATCATAATCTCGTCATAATCGGATAATGAATCATTGTCAGTATCCCAGAGATGCGGATCAGTACCATAGGTAAAGATTTCCTGAATATCAAGAAGCCCGTCGTTGTCAGCATCGTCAGGATCAATAATGAGCGGATTATAGCCATTATCGATTTCCCACTTATCGCTTGCTCCATCATTATCGGTATCAACTAACAACGGATTGGTATGATGGGTATTCACCTCTTCACCGTCGGTAAGCCCATCAGTGTCAGTGTCTATGGCAAGGGGGTCTGTGAAATAAACAAACAATTCATCCGCGTCATCAAGTGCATCGTTGTCAGTATCAGCCAGCAACGGATCGGTAAGATAAGTATTCACTTCCTGCCCGTCAAGAAGCCCATCGTTGTCCGTATCAGGGACAAGCGGGTCTGTATAACCCTCCATTGGTTCTCCTGATGTTGTTACACAACCATGAATTCCCCAACCACTCCCATCTTGATATTGGCTTTCCCATACCACAAAGAAGTTTTCTCCATCGGATGCCACAGCAGGATCTGTCTGAGTGCCTGATGTGTATGCATTAAATGTAATTTCAGAACCAATTTTCCGCCCATCCTGATTGATATACTGCCCGACTATATTAGTATCATTTGCAGTCTGCCAGACGACCAAAAAACCTTTCCCACTTGACGCCACTGCCGGATATTTCAATTCATCCCCTGTAGATGTATTAATTTGAAATTCACCAGACATAAACGCACCAGTCTGATCAAGAAGTCGTCCATTGATACTAAAGCCGTATTGAGGCTGATCACTATGCCATACTATAATATATTCATTATTTACATGCGCAATAGCAGGGTATACCTGCGAACCAGTGATATAAGAATTAATCAGTATTTCCGAACCTATTTTTTCACCGTTCAATGAAAGCAACTGCGCGTAAATATCATTATTTCCATTCTGAGTTGAAGTCCATGAGATCAAATATGTTTCTCCATTACAGTCAACTGCAGGATTTGTCTGATCACTCTGAGTACTTGTATTTACAAGAAAATCTGAAGTAATCGCGGCTTGAGTTGAATTTAATAACTTTCCATAAATTCCGTAGCCGTAACCATCCTGATATCGACTCTGCCATGTTACCAGATAATTCGTGCCATCTGTCGTTAGAACAGGCATCTGCTGATAACTGGTTGTATACGAATTCAAGCGGGAATATGACGTTTTAAATGTACCATTGGCATACATCATGCGCCCATAAATATCATGATAAGAAGAAGAAGTATATTCACGTGTCCATACTATAAACGATTCTCCACTGATGCCAGATACAGCAGGATATTTAAGGTCATAATTTGAAGAGTCTTCGTGTATTTTTGTCTCACTGCCTATTTTCATACCATTAGAATCAAAACGCTGGGAGAAAATACAGTAATCATAATTATAATAACTTTCCCATACAACAATATAGTTCTGTCCGTTAAATACAACCAATGGGTTAAGCTGGTCGTTTGATGTAATGGTAGGTATCCTTATTTCATCACCAAACTCGATATTAACAATCAATTCCTCAATATCAGATAATCCATCATTATCGGTATCTGTACGCACTGGATTCGTACCGTAATTTTTGATTTCAGCACCATCTGAAAGGCCATCATTATCGGTATCAAACAATAACGGATCTGAAGAATACACTATTTCCTGCCCGTCAAGCGCTCCGTCATCATCCGAATCATTGTCAAGCGGGTCAGTGGAGTACGTTAGGATTTCCTCACCGTCGTTTAAGCCATCGTCATCGCTGTCCGCATCATATTTATCTGTGCCGTAAACGTTGACTTCAAGACTATCGCTCAATCCGTCATCATCGCTGTCGAGATTTGTGTCATTCACAAGGGGATTCAACCCATGCTGAACTTCATAGCCGTCAGTCAGCCCGTCATTGTCTGTATCCGCATTGGTAGGGTCAGTGTTATACCCGAATCGACGCAGTTGGCCGTAAACATCGAGTGCAACCGTATCCTGCCACGCAAGATACATTGTATTCCCCGCAATTGATCCATCGGGTACAGCCACACTATTCACAGTGTTTTCATAAAGGACAAATTCCGTCCCCTGTATTGCGCCTGACTGGCTAAGCCACTGTCCGGCAATGTAAGTTTTGCCGCTTTGCGCATCAACGGTTTCCCATGCAACAAGATAATCCAGCCCCTTCACCATCACGACCGGATTGGACTGTTTTCCTGCAGTATGAGTATTGACCGTTATTTCCGTACCGAGAAGGTTGCCGGAAAGGTCAATGAACTGCGCAAAGATGCCATCGTTATCACCGTCCTGCGTTTCGCTCTGCCACGTCACGCAATATGATACGCCGTTGCTCGCAATTGAGGCATTTTTCTGCGCTCCGATCGTGTATGTATTTACTTGAAACTCTGCCCCGCTGAGATTGCCATCTGAACCGATCAAATGAGCAAAAATCCCCTCCGCTGATCCATCCTGATCCGTGCTCTGCCATACAATCAGATACGATGTTCCGCCGCTGGCGATTTGCGGTAACAGCTGATCGGATGTAGTGTAGGTATTGACCTGGAATTCACTGCCAATTGTAGTACCGTCCGATGCGTATTTCCGGGCAAAAATGCCGTACAGGTTACCATCCTGATATTTGCTTTCCCATGTCACAAAAAACGCATCGCCGTCAGATGCTGTTGAGGGATTCGTCTGTTGATGGGCAGTGAACGTATTAATAGCTAGTTCTGCGCCGGATTTTGACCCGTCAGGATTGATAAACTGTCCATAGATACCTTCCCAGTATCCATCCTGCAAAGAACTGTCCCATACTACAAAATACACAGACCCGTTAGACGCCACATCGGGATGCTGTTGTTTATTATTGGAATAGGTATTAATGCGGAACTCCGCACCTATTGAATTACCGGATTCGATCAGGAATTGTCCCATAATATTGTCGTTATATTCATTGACATATTGTGTCTGCCAGACAACAAAGTACCTGCCGGTACCGTACGCAACAGCAGGGTTGGATTGGGTCATCGTGATTGTTGTATTTACCCGTGCGGTTTGTGCGGCATCAAATAACTCTTCATAATCAGCCAACCCGTCGTTATCAGTATCGCTTAATAACGGGTTGGTATGGTGATTCAGGACTTCGTCACCATCACTGACTGAGTCCTCATCCGTATCAGTGATTAATGGATGAGTAGAGTAGACAAGTATCTCGTCATAATCAGACAGCCCGTCGCCGTCAGTATCCGCCAGAAGGTAATTGGTTCCATACTCATCAATTTCTTCAGAGTCGGTAAGCCCGTCATTATCAGTATCGTATTCATTGCTAACGAGCGGATCGTATCCATTATCGACTTCCCATTTATCGGTTTTTCCGTCATCATCCGTATCGGATAAAAGCGGATTGGTTCCATGTGTATGAACTTCGTCACCGTCGGTCAACCCGTCGCTGTCTGTATCTGAAAGAAGAGGATCCGTATGATAAGTATTCACTTCCTGCCCATCTGACAAACTATCGTTATCCGTGTCTGAGACCAGCGGGTTGGTGTTTAAACTGTCTCTAGACATAAGCGCCGCATGAATATTGCCTCCCTGTTGCCATACCGTAAAAAAACGGTTTCCGTCGGATGCAACATCAATATCTGCCAGATCAGTAGAATTGAGGCTATTTACCCTTTGTTCATTGCCCACCTTGTTGCCGTTAAGATCGATATGCTGACTATAAACACCGCATCCATCCTGTTCATAACTTCTCCAGCAAACAACATAAGAAGAAGCACAAGCCGCTACCGCAGGATTTGTCTGGGCATTGAGCGTGCCGGTATTTATCTGGAATTCGCCTGTGATGAAAGACCCGTCATTATCGACGATCCTGCCAAAAATGCCATATCCACTGCCATCCTGCACCGAACACATCCATGTAATTAAAGATGATCCCCCAATACTTGCTATTGCCGGGCCGATTTGATAGGCGGTAGTGTATGAGTTGACCAGAAATTCTTCATCAATAAAAGCGCCGGTATCCGACAATAGGCGGGCGTAGATATCATACTCATGCTGTTGTCCATACGTTTGCCATGCAATAAGATAATTTGAGCCGTCATGGCTTATCACCGCATTTGTCTGCGTATTCGCAGTAAACATATTGACACGAAACTCTGAACCGACCTTTTCACCCTGTGTTGTATGTAACTGCCCATAAATACCATTCTGACTGCCATCCTGATTCCAACTACTCCAAACGGCACAGTACGCAGAATCACCATCCCTAACAGATGAACCTGTTTGCGAAGACGCTGTATATGTATTAACTCTGAATAGTGATCCTTGAAGCCCCCCTGTTTCATCCACTCGTTGGGCATAAATGCCATATCCATCGCCATCCTGAGCGTAACTATCCCAGCTGACAATAAAGTCTGTTCCGCTAATACCTATGTTTACAAAGTCTACATCGTTTGAATATGCAGCAACAATGAACTCCGCGTCGACTTTAGCTCCATTCCGGTTAAATAACTGACCCTGAATGGCATAATCCGGCAAATTATCCCAGACAACAAGATAATGTGTTCCATTGTACGCTACGGAAGGATCATACTGTTCTCCACCGATTGCAGAACTAACGAGCAGTTCTACTTTGTCCAGCTGGCGTTCCTCGCCGTCAAGCAAACCATCGTTATCTGTGTCGGAGACGATAGGGTTGGTGGATAACTGGTACTCTGTTATGTTTATCAGCGAATCGTTATCAGGGTCGGCGGATGAATCGTCGAGCGTCGGATTGAGGGCATAGGTTTGCTCCCATTCATCCGGCATTCCGTCATTATCGGAATCAAGCGCGAATAATCCTCGTAACGGGCAAACGCAAACAAACGCCGCCACTGCAATAATGAATAGTTTTTGTCTTGTCATTACTCTTTAGTCTTTCCTGATGTGATATATATAACATATATACAACATGTATCGCATTTATTCAACTTTTTTATTACTTTTAATTCACTTTTTTAATTCCCACAACAGAGGTATGTAATTTATTTTACACAATTAAACACAAACTTTATTTCTCTAATCATCGTCATATAGGATTATTAGAGAATATTATATCGCGCCGCCAGATGTAACAAATTTACACAACCAGCGATTCAGACTAACAACAATCTTGCTTTTAAATGAAGACAACTGAAAAACAAACACCGCCTCTGAGTCATGACAAAAGATTAGCGGGATGTTAAAATATTAATATAATGATTTACTGGGCCGCCTCTGAACAAGCAAAAGGCTCGAACCCGTAATGAGTTCGAGCCTTTCATATGGAATAAAATACATTATTTCAGCAGTTTCACCGCCGCTTTCCGCACTGATTTAACCTGTGATGCGCTGAGCCTGTATCCCCTCTCAATCGTGACCGCACCAAAGTACAACGACGACACAACCTTACACCCGATAATATACGCCGTTGTTCTCAGTATTTTCCGCGTATACGAAAGAAAAAACCATCCCAGAAACGCCGGGCAGGCGCCGGAAGATATAACCACCGCGCTCCTGTATTTTTTAGAAGGGCGCATCACTGGTATTTGTTTGCGCCACGGCCAGTAGGCATATACCATCAGCCGCTCGATAAACCGTTTCATCTGAGCGGTTACCGTCCCAAAATTGACGGATGATCCCAGAACAACGGCATCGGCGGCGGCGAGTTTATCGAACAAGGCGGGCATATCGTCTTTATGCACGCAATTTCCCTGTTTATGCTCGGAATCATGTTGCGCGCATTCACGGCACTTGATACAGAACTCAATACGATGATCGGCAAGATAGATTTTCTCAACCTCAGCCCCCCGCTCGGACGCTGTGTTGAGTATAACGTCTATCGTCTGGTCAATTACCCCGCCTTTACGGTAACTGCCAACGATGGCAAGTACGGACTTTTTCATCCCGCCCCGACTTACCCTTTATTCTGCACTTTTGCCCATGTATCTTTCAATGAGACAGTTCTGTTAAACACCAGTTTACCCGCAACGGAATCACGGTCTTTGGTGAAATAGCCCTGACGCAGGAACTGAAGATACGCGCCAACTGGCAAATCCGCCAGTACAGGTTCCACCTTACAGCCGGTCAACACCTCCAGCGAATCAGGATTTAAAAGCGCGGTAAAATCCTTGCCTTCAGGAGCGACATCAGGAGTAGGCGTTGTGAACAGGTGGTCGTATAACCTGACCTCGGCGTCAATAGCATGCTGAGCAGACACCCAATGCGACGTGCCTTTCACTTTCCTGCCGTCTTCCGACCAGCCCCCGCGGGTTTCAGGATCGTAGGTGCAGAGAAGTTCAACCACGTTGCCGTCAGAGTCTTTTACCGCTGATGTACAGGTGATGTAATAACCGTGTTTAAGCCGTATTTCACTGCCCGGCGACAACCGGAAAAAGTTTTTCGGCGGGTTTTCCATAAAATCGTCCTGTTCAATATAGATAACCCTCGAAAATGGTATCTGGCGTGTACCTGCGGATTCATCTTCAGGATTATTGACCGCTTCCATCATCTCAACCTGTCCTTCAGGATAATTGGTGATCGTGACTTTCAGCGGACGCAGTACAGCCATCACGCGAAGCGCGCGCTTATTGAGGTCTTCACGCAAACAGTGCTCCAGCATAGCGATATCAATAGTGCTCTCGCTTTTGCCGACGCCGATCATCTCGCAGAAATTCCTGATCGACTCCGGCGTGTATCCCCGCCTGCGCAGTCCGGCGATCGTGGGCATGCGCGGGTCGTCCCATCCGCAGACAAATTTCTCCTCGACAAGGCGTTTCAGCTTGCGTTTGCTCATTACGGTATATGTGAGGTTCAGGCGGGCGAATTCTATCTGCTGAGGATGATACGCACCGACCTTCTCGATAAACCAGTCGTACAGCGGGCGGTGATCCTCGAATTCCAGCGTGCAGATGGAATGCGTGATTCCCTCAATCGAGTCTTCGTACCCATGAGCGAAATCATACATCGGATAAATGCACCATTTATTACCTGTGCGGTGATGCGACGCCTTGACTATGCGGTACATAGCCGGGTCGCGCATATTTATGTTCGGCGACGCCATATCAATCTTCGCGCGAAGCAGATGCGCGCCTTCCTCGAACTCCCCGTTTTTCATGCGCTCGAACAGGTCGAGGTTTTCTTCGACGGAGCGGTTGCGGTACGGGCTTTCCTTGCCCGGTTCGGTGAGTGTGCCGCGGTGCTGGCGTATCTCGTCAGCGTTGAGGCTGTCGACGTATGCTAACCCTGCTTTGATGAGCTGGATCGCGTACTCGTAGAACTGCTGGAAATAATCCGACGCGAAAAAGAGGCGGTCTTCCCAGTCAAAACCGAGCCATTTCACGTCTTCTATGATGGAATCAACGTATTCCTGATCTTCTTTTGACGGGTTTGTGTCGTCGAAACGGAGATTGCACTTGCCGTTGAATTCCTGCGCGAGCCCGAAGTTAAGGCATATTGATTTGGCGTGCCCGATATGCAGGTATCCGTTGGGTTCGGGCGGGAACCGTGTATGGACTCTGGCGTCGTTCTTGTTATTGGCGATGTCTTCAAGGATAATACTTTTGATAAAATGAACGGGTTTCTTCTCTTCGTCCGGCATTCGTGCGGCTCCTTTGTTATATAGGAAATGATGTGTATGATTTGATCATAGAAATCTGTCGACTGTTGTTTAAATTACTTTAAAAATAATAAACTTTCAGGTGCTTGTACATAAAAATGTTGAGAGGTGGAGGGAGTGATGTAGGTTCAAATCATTTTTATAAGCATCGATTTCTGAAAAGGTAAGGACACAAGTATACTTCAGTACCTATTCGTGGAATAAAAAGAAACGCTATAAATGTAGTCTAATCCCTGAGCTTATTCTGGAGATCTAATACTAAATTAGATAATTTATCTTCTGCCTCTTCTATATTTTCTTTTGCATTCTTTATTTCATCGGATTTGCTCAAATGGAAAGGAATGTTCAATTTCTTAATTTCTCTTATCACATACAAACCTTTCATGGCATATTGTAAACTTTCGTCAAATTTATTTAGTAACATTTTTGCGATTGCCAAATTGGCATATGCAGAAAATTGTTTATCATCAAGAATCACGGCTGTTTCAAAAGCATCCATAACTATGGAATAATGATGTTTAAATTTTTCCTTATTACGAGCGAGATCATCAATCAGTATCAACAACTCTTTAAGAGAAACCGTACCTATATTGTAAAGTTGTTGGGATATTATTGAACAAATCAATTCTGGAGAATCAATAACTTCCGAATGCTTCAAATTACAATAGTTGTGAACCAAACCATGTTTCATTGAAAACACCACAAAGACCTCAAACATTCCTTCTCCATCACCGTGATTACTAAATTTATTGATGAATGCAGAAATTATTCTTTCATCAACTTGGTGCCAAGGTCGCGTTCGTTTAAACCAGTCTAAACGTTCAATATCATTTTTGTTCTGATAAAATGGTTTACTTCTATTTTCATTTTCTATTTTTTTTCCGAAAATCTTTTCTAGAAATCTCATTTACTTCTCCTTTCGGTTGTAAATAAATTTCAGGTTAAGAAAATAGACCTCAATATAAAAACATCACAGTAGACAAATCCTTTTTATATTCCCACCCAATGGGCAGGTCAGTGCCCTGACAATATGAAAAGGCTACCTCTGAGAAGACCATTCGGAGTTAGAATAGTTTTCCGAAGAGAAATAAAAAAGGAGGTAGCCATGAATGAATTGTATTA